>NZ_JARVSX010000008.1:0-82903 GCF_030208975.1 Pseudomonas sp. ME-P-057 | reverse complement strand
ACAAACACCGCATACCCCTGTAGGACCGGCTTCAGCCGGGAAGCCGGTCCCACAAACACCGCATACCCCTGTAGGACCGGCTTCAGCCGGGAAGCCGGTCCCACAACCACCGCATACCCCCGTAGGACCGGCTTTAGCCGGGAAGGCGTCAGTCGCCTACACCCGGAACTGCCTCAACAAGCCATTCAGCTGTTCACTCAAGCCCTTGAGCTGGTTGCTCGCCGCGCTGGACTGTTCGGCCGCCACGGCGGTGCTCTGCGACAGCTGAGCGGCCTGGGTGACGTTCTGGTTGATGTCTTCGACCACGTGGGATTGCTGCAGGGTGGCGCTGGCGATGGAGGCGTTGAGGCCATTGAGGTTACGCAGCGCCTGACTGATCGACGTCAGGCTCTGGCCGGCCAGGTTTGCCTGCTCGATGGTCAGTTGCGACGAACGACTGCTGTCGGCGATCACTTTGACCGCCGCGTCCGAATGCGCCTGCAACCGCTCGATCATGCCCTGGATTTCGGCAGTGGATTTCTGCGTGCGCTGGGCCAGCAAGCGCACTTCGTCGGCTACCACGGCAAAGCCTCGACCCTGGTCACCCGCGCGTGCGGCTTCGATGGCGGCGTTCAGCGCCAGCAGGTTGGTCTGTTCGGCGATCGAGCTGATCACTTCCAGCACCCCGCCGATCTGCGTACTTTCGCTGGCCAGGGTGCGGATCACCTCCACGGCCTGGTCGATGGTGCCGGACAAATGGCCGATCTGCTTGAGGCTGCTGTCGATGTTGGCCTGGCCCTGCTGCGCCTGGGATTCGGCGTTGCGCATCTCGCTGGCCGCGTGCTCCGCGTTTTTGGCCACGTCCTGCACGCCATAGGTCACTTCGTTGACGGCGGTGGCAACCTGTTCCATCTGCAACGACTGCTGCTGGCTGCGCTCCTGGGCCTGAATCGCATTGCTGCCCAGGTCGCTGGAGGCCTGGCCCAGACCGACGGCCGACGACTGCAGCTCCCCGACCACCCGGCGCAGCTTGGCGGTAAAGGCATTGAAGTGACGAGCCAGCTGCGTGACTTCGTCGTCGCCCTGGGTCTCCAGCGTGCGGGTCAGATCGCTTTCGCCGCTGGCTATGTTCGCCATGGCTTCTACGGTGGCTTTGAGCGGACGAGCGATGCTGCGCGCGATGGTGATCAGCAACAGCGCCATGACCAGAATGATGCCGGCACTGATCGACAGCGCTTTGACCACCTGGCGGTAGAACTCGGCCTGCACGTCATCGACATAGACGCCAGACCCGATGATCCAGCCCCATGGCGAGAACAGCGAGATGTAGGAGGTCTTGCCAACCGCTTCACTGGCGCCGGGCTTGGGCCAGCGGTAATTGACCATCCCGGCGCCTTTGGCTTTGGCCAGCGTGACCATCTCGTTGAAAACCTGGAACCCGTCAGGGTCCTTGATGCCCGACAGGTCCTGGCCCACCAGCTTCGGATTGGCCGGGTGCATGATCATCACCGGGCGCAGGTCGTTGATCCAGAAGTAGTCCGTCTGGTTGTAACGCAGCCCGCGAATGGCATCCATCGCCTGCTGCTGCGCCTGCTCGCGGGTCAGCGTGCCCGCGGTTTCCAGCCCATGGTAGTAGTCGAGCAGGCCACTGGCGGTCTGCACCACGTGCATGGTCTTGACGGTCTTGGCTTCGTACAGATCGTCGTGAATCTGCTTGAGCATCGCCGCCGCCAGCGTGAACAGCATTACCACGGCGACGATGAGGATCAGCCACAAGCGTCGGCTGATCGAAAGGTTGCGCATATTCATGATCGTCACTCCGTTTCTTTATTCTTGTTATGGGTGCAGGCGTGTTGGAACAGCGCGCCGGATAAACCGGATGCGCAACTGCGGATCGACAACCACGCAATGACAACGACAATGAGAGTGCGCGGTGTCATTAAGCGTCTCGGCTTGCCACCGACAAACCTGAGAGCGGCGAAGGGATTTATCTGCAATTTGCCGTTACGCGAACTACATTCGATGTAAGAAATGCCTTCGCTTTGCGTCAGATCCACTACCGGTATAGCGAAACGCTTACACGAGGAGAGGAAGTTGGCTCTAGGCCGGATGGCCCACACGCGTTACATTGGATCCATCAACTGCAGCAACGGACCGCTGCAGGATCAAGGACGATCGACCGTTGCCAGGCATTGGCGGCCAACAGGAAGTTGGACGGTGTTGGGAAAGCCCGCTTCGGCGGGTTTTTTATTGCCTGCGATTCGGCAAATGCCTTCTGCGCCACAACAATTAGGCCAATCTGCCAAACGTTTCGACCAAATGTTGTTTTCCGAGGGAATTTCCTGCGCGCGCGCCGCTCACAGTACGGACTACACCCGAGTCCAGGACAGGGCCGGCCGGGCAGGCAATGGGAATAATTATTGTGGATGTGGCGCAAATGGCAGCAGACGTACCGAACAAGGGACTCATTCTGGTAGTTGAGGACGAGGAAATCATTCGCGATTTCGTCTGCGAAATCCTCGGTGACGAAGGCTACGACACTTACGCGCTCGAGAGTGCGGACAAGGCGGAGCAGTACCTCAATGATCATGCAGGCAATGTGTCGCTCCTCCTGACCGACATCCTCATGCCGGGCACTTTGAACGGTGCCGACCTCGCCAACTTGTCAGGCAACAAGTGGCCAGAGATTCCGATCCTGATCATGTCCGGTCATGAAACACCGGAAAGCTCCGGCGTGGTCCATCCCGTGGAGTTCATCCGCAAGCCCTGGAGCTTCGGGCAACTGATCGACGGCGTTGACAGGGCCCTGCTGAGCGTCAAGGGCGCGTGAGACTCATCAGTCCGGCTCGCAGCCTTTGAGCACGAGCCGGATGATGGTCCGGGCGGCGGCTTCGTAGTCGGCGTCGTCCAGGGTGGGCTTGCCGGTCACCGTGGAGATCTGCCAGTCGAAGTCGGCGTAAGTCTGAGTCGCCGCCCATATGCTGAACATCAGGTGATGTGGGTCGAGCGGCGCAATCAGCCCGTCGTCGATCCAGCCCTGAATGCACTCGATGTTATGCCTCGCCTGACCGTTCAACTGCTCGACTTGCTCGGGCGTCAGGTGCGGCGCCCCGTGCATGATCTCGCTGGCGAATACTTTTGAAGCGAAGGGCAGGTCGCGGGAGATGCGGATCTTCGAGCGGATGTAACTGCTCAGGACTTCGGCGGGCACGCCTTCGCGGTTGAACGGGGTGGATGCCTGCATGATCGGCTCGATGATGCTCTCAAGCACCTCGCGGTACAGGTTGTCCTTGGACTTGAAGTAGTAATAGACGTTGGGCTTGGGCACACCGGCCTTGGCGGCGATGTCGCTGGTCTTGCTGGCGGCGAATCCCTTGTCGGCGAATTCTTCACTGGCTGCGCGCAGGATCAGTTCTTTGTTGCGCTCGCGGATGCTGCTCATAAACCGGTTTGTCCTTGCCTGCTCGGCGGTGGCGAATGTTAGCACCGGCCTCGCAGCAGGCTCAAGATTGCCACCGCCCCACAAAACTCCCTGGGTTTAACACAGGCGCGACGCTGCCGCCGGCAAGCGCCGGTGTTATTGTGTGGGCGCAGTAACGGGAGGCTTGGATCAACTGACGCCTTTACAAGGCTGAACGCGTATTCGGTGGCGAGGTGTCGGCAGAATGAACAGCCCTTTGTTTTCCAGCGTCGTTGCATATGCCCAGCATTGCGAGCGTCAGCTGGTGGAAATCCTGCATCGCCGGCCGACGCTTGACCGGCAGCAGGTCATGACCTGGGTCGACGAGCAGAGCCATGCCATGAAAGACCGCGATCCTCTCGACCTGTTGCGCTCGCTCAATGCGAGGGTCAGAGCGGGCAAGCCGCTGCCGTGGGAAGGGCAGGCCTGAGAGGGTCGCGCTTGCCCGGGTGAGGAGGTTGCAGTGGGCCGGGTCAGGCACCGCCAAGGTGTCTGATCCTATGCCCTGCGCCGCTCGCCTGAAGCGACTCGCAACTGGGGGTAGCCCCCACATTCATCCCAAGATGCGCTTAGAAAAAAACCTTCACCAGCAAACTGGCGGTGTTCTGGTCAGTGTCGAAATAACGCGTGTCGTTGATGCCGTACTTATTGGTCCAGTAGTCGTACTCGATGCCCACATACAACTGCCGCTCCGGAAGGTTCATGGCTTTGCCCAAGTCATATTTGATCTGCGGATTGAAGTGCAGGTTGGAGTGGTAATCGCCTTTGCTGTTGGACTGTTTATTGTCCACGACCCAGTCCATAAAGCCGTCAATCAGAATGTCCGATTTACCCACGGGCAGGGTGTAAGACCAGACCGGTGTAATCTGCCATGCGCCATAACCCGCCCGATGACCATCGTTGTATCGCTTGTAGAAGTTGAGCTGGAAATAGTCAAAACCCGGGACCTTCAGATCAAAGCCCGGCCCGATCAGAAACGATTCAACATCGCCTTCGCCGAACTCGTAAGTGGTCGCCAGCAACACGTCAGTAATGGGGCCCAGCTGGAATTTCTGATCGAAAATCTTGCCCATGGACAAGCGCGGCGAGATTTCCCCATACGTCGTGGCGTTGCCCACGCCCGCATCTTTCTTGCCGTTGTAACTGATGTAATCGAGGAAGACGAAGTTGTCTCCGTATTTCCAGCCATCGGCATGTTCGTAGGTGAACGTCTGCTGATTCTCGGGGTTCACGGCGAAGTTCTTGCCGTAAAGATAGGTCAGGCTGTTGCTCTGCCATTGCAGTAGATCACCCGACATCGCCGGCGCGGCGGCAAGCAGGCTACTTGCGGCCATGAGGCTGGAAAGTGTGCGTTTCATCTGAAGATTCCCTTGGTTTGACGTCGTTGTTTTTCACGTAGTGACGCTCTGTTATGGCGCCTTGGTTGATTCACTTAGTTGTCTGTTTGGTCAGCTTTGACTGGATAGCAAGAGCTGAGCCAACACCTTGAAAAAAGACAAAAAAGCCCCGCCGGCTGTTGGAGTGACAGTCGATTGGTGTGTGTTTCATTGCCGTTTGGAAGAGGCGCTGGCTGGCCGACGCGGTGTCCGGTCGGTCAGACGGGTAGCGTGTTGTTATTGGGCTGAATTCGAGCGGCGGCGGAGGATACTGACTCGCGCAGCGGCGCTCAAGTGCTCTGTGACAGAGCACTCCCGGCGAAAACAGGGCGGCCTACTGATGCGAATGCAGCGGCCCTGCCATCGCTGCACGTCCGGCGCCGCCCAGCACGTTGAACAACACGTTGAGCAGCACCGCGCTGAGGGTCGCCATGGCGATGCCGCTGTGGGTGATCGGCCCCATCCACATCGGCAACTGGCTGAAGAACTCAGGCCGCACCACCGGTATCAGGCCCATGCCGATGCTCACCGCCACCAGCAGTTGATTGCGACGGTCCGAAATATCGGCTTCCTGCAGGATCTTGATCCCGGTCGCGGCCACCATGCCGAACATTGCGATGGCCGCACCGCCCAGCACCGCCGGCGGAATCGAGGCGACCAAATACGCGGCTTTCGGCAGCAGGCTGAGCACGATCAGGAAGGCGCCTGCGACCGCGGTGACCGAGCGGCAGCGCACCCCGGTCATTTGCACCAGGCCGATGTTCTGGGCGAACGAGGAATGAGTGAAAGTGTTGAGGAACCCGGCGAGAAACGAGGCGGCGGCGTCGCAGAGCAGGCCTCGGCGCAACATGCCCGGCGTCACTTCGCGGTCGGTGATCTTGCCCAGCGCGAGGAACATGCCCGTGGATTCGACGAAGATGATCACCACCACCAGACACATCGACAGGATCGGCGCGAGGCTGAACTGCGGCATGCCAAAGTGCAGGGGCGTCATCACTTTCAGCCATTGCGCCTGGGCCAGACCGCTGAGGTCGACCATGCCGATGACACCGGAAAGAACGTAGCCCAGGCCCATGCCGATCAGCACCGAGATGTTGACCCAGAAGCCGCGCATGAAGCGGTTGATCAGCAGGATGGTCAGCAGCACCAGCGCGGCAACGCCCAGATAGAGCGGGTCACCGAAACTCACTGCTTTGCTGCCGCCGCCCGCCCAGTTGACGGCCACCGGAAATAGCGACAGACCGATCGAGGTGATCACCGTGCCTGTCACCAGCGGCGGGAAGAAGCGCACGATTTTCGACATGAACGGCGCAACCAGCATGCCGAAGAACCCCGCCGCAATGGTTGCCCCGAAGATCCCCGGCAGACCGACGCCGTCCATTCCGGCCATCGCCACCATGCTGCCCACCGCGGCGAAACTCGCCCCCATCATGATCGGCATGCGGATACCCAATGGGCCGATGCCGATCGATTGCACCACGGTGGCAATACCGGCGACCAGCAAGTCGGCGTTGATCAGAAACGCGATGTCTTCGCGCGACAATCCGGCGGCCTGACCGATGATCAGCGGCACCGCCACGGCGCCTCCGTACATCAACAGGACGTGTTGCACGCCCACCAGAATCAGTTGCAGCAGTGGCAGGGGCTGACGTGGCGGCGCAGCAGGGATGCGCGCGTGAGTGGGCTCGGACATGCAACACCTCATTGTTTTTATTGTATGAGTACGCCCGGTGCAGCAGGGCGGTGGAGCGCTTACATCGCAACAGTCATGGTGCGATTTTTTGTAGGAGCCGGCTTGCTGGCGAATGCTATCCATCTGACACATTGTGGTCGGTTGACACACCGCTTTCGCCAGCAAGCCGGCTCCTACAGGATTGGCTTCGTCAGACAGATCTGCAGGGCATCAGCCCCGCCCCGTTCATTAGTTCGCCTGCGCCCCCTTATCGATCCATTGCCCCAGCAGGTCGCGTTCCTGTTGGGTCATCTGGGTGATATTGCCCAGCGGCATGATTTGCGCCGTCACGGCCTGAGCCTGAATGCGCGGGGCCAGTTGCTGGATCTGTTGCGGCGTGTCGAACATGATCCCGGCCGGCGCGCTGCTGAACAACGGGCTGGTGGGTTTGGCGGAGTGGCAGACGGTGCAGCGTTCCTGAATCACGCTATGGACCTTCTCGAAGTCCACGCCGCCGGTGCTGGCTTGCGCCGGCTGGGCTGCAACCGCCTCGGCAGGCGCTGGGGTCGAGGCCGTCACCGGGGCTGTGGCCGGAGCCGGGACCGGGACCGGGGCTGAAGCGGGTGCAGGCGCTGACGCCACGTCAGGTTTCGGCTCGTCGGCGCGATGGCCGCCAATGGCCGTGCCCGGCAGCGGCTGATACTGGATTTTCTCTGCCACGTCCGGCCCGCGAGGCATTTGCGCAGGACCTGTGACGTACGCCAGGCAAATCATCCCGAGCGCACCCACTGGCAAGGGCCAGGCGTATTTGTGGCTGTTGTGACGGGTATTGAAGAAATGACGGACCAAGACCGCACACACCGCGATCCCGGCCAGGATCAGCCAGTTGTACTGACTACCGTAGGTGCTCGGAAAGTGGTTGCTGATCATGATGAACAGCACCGGCAGGGTGAAGTAGTTGTTGTGCCGCGAACGCAGCAAGCCCTTGGCCGGCAGTGACGGGTCCGGCGTGCGGTTCTCGGCAATGGCGGCGACCAGCGCGCGCTGCGCCGGCATGATGATGCGCAGCACGTTGCCCACCATGATCGTGCCGATGATCGCACCCGTGTGCAGGTAAGCTGCCCGCCCACTGAACACCTGGCTGAAGCCGAAACAGGCAGCGATGATCAGCACAAACAGTACCAGGCCCAGCAGGGCAGGCCGCTTGCCCAGCGGCGAATCACACAGGATGTCGTAGATCGTCCAGCTGGCGATTAACGAGCCGACGCCGATGGCGATGCCGGCGCCGCCACTCAGCGTGCTGCCCGGTGCCAGCAGGTAAAGCGTGGGGTTGGAGTAGAACACGATGCACAGCAGGGCAACGCCCGACATCCAGGTCCAGTAGGCTTCCCATTTGAACCAGTGCAAGTCGTCCGGCATGGTCGGCGGCGCCAGCTTGTACTTTTCCAGGTGGTAGATACCGCCGCCGTGAATCGCCCAGAGGTCGCCCGACAAACCGTCACGGGGGTTGGCGCGGTTGAGGTTGTTCTCCAGCCAGACGAAATAAAAGGACGCCCCGATCCAGGCAATCCCGACGATCATGTGAATCCAGCGCACGCTCAGATTCAGCCATTCCATCAGATGTGCAGCCACAGTCTTACCCTTTGCCTGCCACCCCTTGGCGGGTGGTCGGGCCCTTCTTATAGTTGGGGATCGAGAACCATCTTCTGACTCTCTTCGAAGAAATGCTCATCGCAGTTATTGCCACTGCCACTGCGATCAACCACCAGGAAGTCATCCCGCTTTTCGATCGTCAGCACCGGGTGGTGCCAGACGCCGCGATGGTAATTAACACCCTGCCTGCCATTGGTGATGAAGGCGCGGGTCAACTCTGGTTCAGGTGCATCGCCAATGGGCGCGACCACGACCAGAAAAGGATGGCCGAGCAGCGGAATGAAGGCCTGGCTGCCCAACGGGTGTCGCTCCAGCATGCTGATGGTCAACGGCATGGCCAGCGCTTCGGCGCGGAAGATGCTGATGATCGCCTTGTCCTCCGGTGTCGCCGTTTCCACCTCGGCCAGACGGTGGAAACGCATGGTCGAGCCGTTGTTGATCATGAAATGATCGCTGCCATCGGTCTCGATGACATCGCCAAACGGGGCGAAGGCGTGCTTGGTCAACGGCTCGATAATCAGTGTGCGCATGCGGGCTCTTCTGTTTCAGGTTCAGAATGAAAGCGCGTCCTCGCGGACACGGATCGTTAATGACAATGCGTCCGTGCGAACACGGATCGTTGATGACAATGCGTCCCTGCGGACACGGATCGTTTGGGCTTGCACATTCCTGTAGGAGCCGGCTTGCTGGCGAAGAGGCCTGTTCGACCGCCACACACGCCTGGCGGTCTGTCCACCGGGTTCGCCAGCAAGCCGGCTCCTACAGGTTCATGCGTTGCTCCTCCCAAGGCGTTCCCACGCGGAGCGCGGGAACGATCGAACCGTTCAGTCGCGCTCGTCAGGCGTTACTTCGCAACTTTGCCCAGCACCCGCAGCCGGCTCACGCCGCCATCGGGGAACACGTTCAGGCGAATGTGCGTGATCGGCCCCAGCGCCTTGATCTGCTCGACGAAGGTGTGTTCGGCGTGCATCTCCAGCTTTTGGCTGGGCAGCAACTCACGCCAGAACAGGCTCTGTGTTTCGATCTGACTGTCGGTGCCGCCTTTGACGAACGCCGCCTGGATCGAGCAGCTGTCCGGGTAGTTGCCCTTGAAGTGCAGGGTGTCGACCACGACTTGCTCAACCTCACCCGCATGGCCGAGGGCGACAATCACCCAGTCATTGCCGGGCGTGCGGCGGCGTGCTGTTTCCCAGCCGTCGCCCATGTTCGCACCACGGCCCGGGTTGAGGATGTTGCTCATGCGCCCGAAATGCTCGTCTGAACAGGCCAGTGCGCGACCGCCATTCAATGCAGCGGCGAGGTCGATCTGTTCGTTATCGCCCACGGCTGACCAGTCCCGGTGCGGCACGCCGTACACTCGAAGACGCGCCACGCCGCCGTCCGGGTAGATGTTGAAACGCAAATGGCTGTACGCCTTGGCGTCGCTGATCTCGTGGTAATGGTGGCTGTCGCCTTTGAGCTCTACCGCGCCCAGCACTTCGCTCCAGACGGTGTTGTCATCCGGCTCACCCGACGCCAGGAAGCAGCCTTCCAGCGAGGCGGATGGCGGGTAGTTGCCGGTGAAGTACGAGGTGTCGATGTCCACGCCCTTGATGCTCCCGGCGACGCCCAGACGGATCACCGCGCTGTCGTAACCTTCAAAACGCTTGCGCCTCGATTCCCAGCCATCCATCCACTTGCCGTTGTCGTCGAACACGCCTTCCTTCCACACCGCCGGGGTGGGCTGGAACAGGCGGTTGGCGTCGGCGAACCAGTCATCGGTGACGGAGAGGATCTTCGTCCCGAGACGCGCATCGGCCAGGTTGACGAACTTCTCGAAGGGTGCGGCGTAAGCTTTCATTCTTTTTGTCTGCCTTTGTGGGTGGGCGTGGGAGGGTCGGTCAGAGGGCTTGCAGGCGGAACATCGCGATCTTGTTGATCTCGTCGAGCGCGCAGGTGAACTCGGCGTCGGCCGTGTGGTGAATGCGCGTCTCGAATGCCGCGAGGATCTGATGCCGGTTGCTGCCTTTCACCGCCATGATGAAGGGGAACGCGAATTTCGCTTTGTAGGCGTCGTTCAGCTCGGTGAAGCGCTGGAACTCTTCGGCCGTGCAGTGGTGAATACCGGCGCCCGCCTGTTCAGAGGTGCTGGCTTCGGTCAGTTGGCCTTGCACGGCGGCTTTGCCGGCAAGGTCCGGGTGCGCGTTGATCAGTGCCAGTTGCGCGGCGTGATCAGCGCTCAACAGGATGTCGCTCATGCGTGCATGCAGCGTCTCGATGTCGTCCAGCTCGTGCAACTGGCCCCGGTCATACGCCTGTTCGGCGACCCACGGCGAGTGTTCGTAGACATCGGCAAAGGCCTGGACGAACGCCTCGCGGCCTAGGGAGGAGGGGGTCAGGGTCTGAAAGCGGCTCATTCGGCAGCTCCGTGGTTGAAGGGGTGGACCTGATGCCAGTGGCGCGCGATTTCGACCCGGCGCGCGAACCAGACCTGTTGGTGGCCTTTGACGTATTCGAGGAAACGCTGCAGCGAGGCCAGCCGGGCGGGGCGGCCAATGAGCCGGCAGTGCAGGCCGATGGAAAGCATCTTTGGCGCCTCGGCACCCTCGGCGTAGAGCACATCGAAGGCGTCTTTCAGGTAGTCGAAAAAGTCGTCGCCCTTGTTGAAACCCTGCACCTGGGTGAAGCGCATGTCATTGGTGTCCAGCGTGTAGGGGATCACCAGATGCGGTTTGCCGGTGGGTGTGTTCGGCTCCCAGTAAGGCAGGTCGTCATCGTAGGTGTCGCAGTCGTACAGAAAACCGCCTTCTTCCATAACCAGCCGCCGGGTGTTGGGCCCCGTACGGCCGGTGTACCAGCCCAGCGGACGCTCGCCGGTGAGTTCGGTGAGGATGCGGATGGCTTCGAGCATGTGCTCGCGTTCCTGAGCCTCGTCCATGTTCTGGTAGTCGATCCAGCGATAACCGTGGCTGCAGATCTCATGGCCGGCCTCCACCATGGCGCGGATCACATCGGGATGGCGTTGCGCGGCCATGGCCACGGCGAAAATGGTCAGCGGGATGTCGAATTGCTTGAACAGCTTGAGCACGCGCCACACGCCGGCACGGCTGCCGTACTCATAGAGCGATTCCATGCTCATGTTGCGCTGGCCCTGCAGCGGTTGCGCGGCGACCATTTCCGACAGGAACGCTTCGGACTCCTTATCCCCGTGCAGAATATTGCGCTCGCCGCCTTCTTCGTAATTGAGCACGAACGACAGCGCGATCCGGGCATTGCCCGGCCAGCGGGGATGGGGCGGGTTACTGCCGTAACCGATCAGGTCGCGTGGGTAGTCGGCGCTCACTGGATCTTCCTTATCTGCGTGTGTGCTGTGGCAAAGTGCATTCGGCGATGGCTGCTCACCACCGAGACGGTCATTGCGGTGTGAGATTGTATACAACTTTATTTACAAGTTGTAACGCTGTTTTTCCGCTCATTCTCACTTTTGTCCTCGGAAAAGGCGCTGCAAGAAACCTGCCTGCTTGGTCAAATAATCGTCTTCCGATGCCTTTGCCGCATCGATTGCGGCAACGATGGGGTTGCCCGGCAGTGAAAGGGAATTAGCTACCAGGTACTGATTTTTAATTGTGTACAATCCATGGCGAAACTGTCTTAATTCAGACGTCATCTGATCGAGGACGCTCTTTTCCGGTGCGTTCAGGTCTCACACCTAACTCAGGAGGCTTCACGCCATGGGACGACTCACCACTCACGTGCTGGACGCTGCTCACGGTTGCCCCGGCAGTTCGCTGCGCATTGCCCTTTACCGGGTCGAGGGCGATCAGCTGGAGAAAATTGCCGAGGCGCTGACCAACAGCGACGGACGCTGCGATGCGCCGTTGTTGCAGGGCGATGACTACCGCTCAGGCGTCTATCAGCTGCAGTTTCAGGCGGGCGATTACTTTCGCAGCAAGGGCGTGCAGTCAGGCGGGCAGGCGTTTCTTGATGAGGTGGTGCTGCGCTTTGGCATCGATGCCGGGCAAGATCATTACCACGTCCCGCTGCTGATCTCGCCCTACAGTTATTCGACCTACCGCGGCAGCTAAGCGGCTGCCGCTCCATCGCTTTGCCCCTGTTGCTCTTGCCCGCTCACACTGCGGGCTTTTTTTCGTCCCTTGCTTTCCACCTTGAAGTCAGTGGCTGATCAATGCGGCGGTCCCCGCACTGCCGAAAAGGCCGGCGCTGACGCGGTTGAACCAGGTCTGACCCTTGCCGGTGCGCAGGTAGCGGGCGGCGCTTTGGGCGCTGAGCCCGTAGAACAATTTGCAGCTCAGGTCGAGCACCGTCCAGGTGATGATCATGGTGATCAACTGGCCGAGAAACGGCTCGTCGGCGCGGAGAAACTGCGGCAGAAAGGCTGCGAAAAACAGGATGTCCTTGGGGTTGCTGCCACCCAGCACGAACGCGCGCCAGAACAGTGAGCCAAAGGCCGGTTTGCTGAGCGCATCGGGCACCTCGGCAGCGGTGGCAGGCCGGCGCGATTGTTGCCAGCTCTGCCAGGCGAGGTAAAACAGGTACAGACCGCCGACGATCTTCAACGCGCTGAAGAGCTGTTCGGACGCCAGCAGCAATGCGCCCAGCCCCAGCGCCGAGGCGCTGAGTAGGCAGATCGATGCGCAAACGCCACCGAGGAAGGCGGGGTAGGACCGCAACAGGCCGTAGTTGAGGCTGTTGCCGATCATCAGCAACGACAGCGGGCCGGGGATCAGAATCACCACCAGCGCGGCGCCGCTGAACAGCAGCCAGGTGTCCAGTGTCATGGGTGTTCTCCTTGTCGGTTTAAATCGAAAATATTGCCTGCGACCCCGATTCACTATCTGGCGCCAATCCACTGTAGGAGCCGGCTTGCTGGCGAACGCGGTGCGTCAAACGGTTCATCCTTGGGCGTTGCAGCGGGTTCGCCAGCAAGCCGGCTCCTACAAAGTCCGCGTATGACCGTGATCCATCCCTTGCCCGCTATGCATCCTGCAGCGGTACGCGCTGTTGTTCATCAGCGCTGTCTGGGTGATGGCTTACAAAAACACAAACTTGGCGATGAAAATCGCGCACAGCACCCACAGGCTGACCGAGATCTCCCGGTGCCGACCGGTGCCTGCCTTGAGCACCACATAGGTGATGAACCCCAGCGCGATCCCGTCCGCCACTGAAAACGTCAGCGGCATCATGATCGCGGTGACTATCGCCGGGATGCTGTCGGTGGCCTCATCCCAATCAATGTGCGCCATACCGCCCATCATCAGCATCGCCACGTAGATCAACGCGCCTGCGGTCGCGTAAGCGGGAATCATGCCAGCCAGCGGGGCGAAAAACATCGCCGCCACGAACAGCACGCCCACGGTCACGGCGGTCAGACCTGTCTTGCCGCCCGCCGCCACGCCCGAGGCGCTTTCCACATAGCTGGTCACCGGCGGCACACCGACCATGGCGCCGAATACGCTGGACGCGCTGTCCGCTTTCAACGCCCGCGAGAGGTTTTCAATGCGGCCATCCTCACGCACCAAACCGGCGCGTTGTGCCACACCCATGAGCGTGCCGGCCGTGTCAAACATGTGTACGAACAGAAATGCCAGCACCACGCTGATCATGCTGACGTTGAACACGCCGGCCAGGTCCATCGCCATCCAGGTCGGTGCCAGGCTCGGCGGCATGGAAAAGATGCCGCCGTAATGCACCAGCCCCAAGCCCCAGCCTGCCAGGGTCACGGCAATGATGCTGATCAGGATCGCGCCGAACACCCGGTGATAACTGAGCACGGCAATCATCAGAAAACAGATGGCCGCGAGCAGCGGACCGGGTTCGCGCAACGAGCCGAGCTTGATCAGCGTCGCCGGGCTGTCCACCACAATGCCCGCTGTCTTCAGGCCGATCAGCCCCAGAAACAGCCCGACCCCGGCGCCCATGGCGTAGCGCAGGCTGACCGGAATGCTATTGAGCAGCCATTCGCGGATGCGCGACAGCGTCAGAATCATGAAGATCACGCCCGAGACGAAGACCGCGCCCAGCGCCGTTTCCCAGCTGTAGCCCATGGTGCCGACCACGGTGTAGGTAAAAAAGGCGTTCAGGCCCATGCCCGGCGCCAGTCCGACAGGCCAGTTGGCGTATAGCCCCATCAGCAGGCAACCCAACGCGGCGGCGATGCAGGTGGCGACGAATGCCGCGCCATGATCGATCCCGGCATCGGCCATGATGTTGGGGTTGACGAAGATGATGTAGGCCATGGTGATGAAGGTCGTCAGGCCGGCCAGTAACTCGGTCCGGACCGTCGTGCCATGCAGGCTCAGCTTGAAAAGCCGCTCCAGCACACCTTTGTGCGGCGACGTGAGGTCGAGTGGCGCGGCTTCGGTTTTGCGACTTTCCACAGTGAAATCCTCGGGGTGTTTTTGTTGTTATTGCAAAGCCGACGGCAGGCTTTGGGAGGCGGTGGACCTGACAGGCCTGTTTGTTGACTGCGAGGTCAGAAACGTGCACGAGGGGATTATGCGTTTGTATACAAATATTGCAAATAATGTTTTTTATTATGTGTGCTTTATGGGTCGGATTGTATGCATATGTATCCTGCTTTTACGGGCCTGTGCAGACGGGGTCGGCTGTGTACAATGCGCCATTACTTTTACTGTGACTTTGCCGGGATATCTGCTATTGGTTGCTTCAACAGTGGTCGTACCCGCCCTGATCACGGCAAGGCCCAGCGCCGGATTCTGTTCCCACGAGTGCCCATGAACGATCAGTTGCAACCCCTCAAGAAACACCCGCGTCCGACCAAGTCCGGCCGCAGCGGAACCCAGGACGACATCGTCTACGCGCATATCTTCGAGGCCATTCTCGAACAGCGTCTCGCGCCAGGTACCAAGTTGAGTGAAGAAGCCCTCGGTGAGATCTTCGGCGTGAGCCGTACGATCATCCGCCGCGCATTGTCGCGTCTGGCCCATGAAGGCGTGGTGTTGCTGCGTCCCAACCGTGGCGCTGTGGTCGCCAGCCCCAGTGTTGAAGAAGCGCGTCAGGTGTTCTTCGCCCGGCGCCTGGTGGAAAAGGCCATCACTGAACTGGCCGTCGAGCACGCCACTGCCGAGCAGTTGGGCGAGCTGCGGCAGATGGTCAGCGATGAACGTGACAGCTTTGCCAAAGGGGATCGTGGCGCAGGTATTCGCCTGTCCGGGGAATTTCATCTGAAACTGGCGGAAGCGGCGAAAAACGCGCCGTTGATCAGTTTCCAGCGCAGCTTGGTGTCGCAGACCTCGCTGATCATCGCCCAGTACGAAAGCGGCAATCGCTCGCATTGCTCGTACGACGAACATACCCAGTTGATCGACGCCATCGAAGCCCGCGACGCGGCGCTGGCCGTCGACCTGATGATGCATCACATGGATCACATCGACAGCAAACTCAACCTCGACGAAGACAGCGCCTCGGACGACCTCCACGCCGTGTTCTCGCACCTGATGCTGCCAAAGAAAAAAGCCGGCCGCAGCACCGCGGCCTGACCCCACCCGTTCGCCGCAGAGCCTCTGGGAGTGAGCTTGCTCACGATTGCCTCGGGTCAGCAATGCATGCGGTGGCTGAAGGAATGCCATCGCGAGCAAGCTCACTCCTACAGTGGTTGGTGGTATTCGCGAATGGTTGATCTGGCCAAGGACCTGTAGGAGCGCGCTTGCCCGCGAACACGGTGGGTCAGCAATGCATGCGGTGGCTGAAAGAATGCCATCGCGAGCAAGCTCACTCCTACAGTGGTTGGTGGTATTCGCGAATGGTTGATCTGGCCAAGGACCTGTAGGAGCGCGCTTGCCCGCGAACACGGTGGGTCAGCAATGCATGCGGTGGCTGGAAGGATGCCATCGCGAGCAAGCTCACTCCCACATGGACCCTGTTTGCTGCGCGACAGCGCGGCGTCTGGACGACGACGAATCTCCTACATTTTCTGACGCTCATCCAATCCGCATTGAACGCACATCACTGTAGGAGCAATCGGAGGTTACGACGGTCGCGAAGCGGCGGGCCTGCGACATCAATGTCGGCTGACACACCGCATTCGCAGACAAGCGCTTCTACCGTTCGCGGCGCTGCCTTACCGCTTATGCACCAACACCCCCGCCGAATACGTTTCGCTGACGGTGCGGTCGTCGCCCAGCGTCATCAACACAAACAGCTGCTCTTCAATGCTCGTCGCCTGCTTCATGCGGTACGACAGCAGCGGTGTGGCGTTGAAATCCAGCACCACAAAATCCGCTTCGCTGCCCGCCTGCAGGTTGCCGATCTTGTCTTCCAGCCGCAGTGCGCGAGCCCCGCCAAGAGTCGCCAGGTACAGGGATTTGAACGGGCTCAGCCTCGCTCCCTGCAATTGCATGACCTTATAAGCCTCGTTCAATGTGTGCAGCAGCGAAAAACTGGTCCCCGCGCCGACATCGGTGCCCAGGCCGACGTTGACCTTGTGCCGCTCCGCCATCGGCAAATCGAACAGCCCGCTGCCCAGAAACAGGTTCGACGTCGGGCAGAAGGCAATGGCCGACCCGGTTTCGGCCAGGCGCTCACATTCCTCGTCGCACAAATGAACGCCGTGGGCGAACACCGAGCGTTGGCCCAGCAAGTTGAAATGGTCGTACACGTCCAGGTAGTTTTTGTGCTCGGGGAACAGCGCCTTGACCCATTCGATCTCTTTCAGGTTTTCACTGATGTGGGTCTGCAGGTAAAGATCCGGGTATTCGGTCAACAGTTGGCCGGCGAGGGTCATTTGCTCCGGCGTGCTGGTTGGCGCGAACCGTGGCGTCACCGCGTAATGCAACCGGCCCTTGCCATGCCAGCGCTCGATCAGCGCCTTGCTGTCGTCATAGCTGGACTGCGCGGTGTCCACCAGATAATCCGGCGCGTTGCGGTCCATCATCACTTTGCCGGCGATCAGCCGCAGGTTGAGCTTCTTGGCGGCACTGAACAGCGCCTCCACCGACGCCTTGTGACGGCTGCCGAACACCAGCGCCGTGGTGGTGCCGTTGCGCAGCAATTCGTTGAGAAAGATGTCGGCGACTTGCGCCGAGTGCTCGGGGTCTTCGAACTGCTTTTCGCAGGGGAAAACGTAGGTGTTGAGCCAGTCAAGCAACTGCTCGCCGTAGGACCCGATCATGCCGGTCTGCGGCAGATGGATATGGGTGTCGATGAAGCCCGCGGTAATGAGCGCGTCGTCATATGCCACCACTTCGACGTCGTCGGCGAGCGTGGCCAGCAAGTCTTCTGCATTGCCGAGCGCGACGATACGACCGTCTTCAACCAGCATCAGGCCGTCTGCGAAGTATTCGTACGACGCCTCCACGCCCACCTCGGCGGGGTCGGCGAGGCTGTGCACGATCGCGGCGCGGTACGCTTTTTTAGCGTGGGGCAGTGCTTGGGGCAGTGCTTGGGACAGAGGGGTCGTCATGTCTGGATTCGTTCTTCAGGGATTCAGGGCGTCAGGCTGCGGCGTGAGGCCGGCAGCAGACGGGCGACAGGTTCGGCGGACACGCTGTGCTCGCCGAAATGAGCGTTGTAGGTGGCAATCACTTCGCCGGCGATGGACACGGCGATTTCCATGGGCAGCTTGCCTTTGACCTCGGTGAGGCCCATCGGGCAACGCATGCGCTGCAGCGCAGCGGCGTCGAAGCCACGATCACGCAAGCGGTGTTCGAATTTGACGCGTTTGGTTTTCGAGCCAATCAGCCCGAAATAGCCGAAGTCACCCCGCTTGAGGATCGCTGCGGCCAACTCCAGGTCCAGTTGATGGTTGTGGGTCATGACGATGCAATAGCTGCCGGCCGGTAGATTGTCGACTTCTTCGATGACGTCCTCGGTCAGCACCTGCGTCACGCCCTCGGGCAGATGCGCTGGGAATTCAGTCTCGCGAGAATCGATCCAGCGCACCCGGCAGGGCAGGCTGGCAAGCAAGGGCACCAGCGCACGACCGACGTGACCGGCACCGAACACAGCGATATGCGCCTGGGGCTCGCCCATCGGTTCGAACAGCAGGACATTCACCCCGCCGCAGCACTGACCCAGGCTGGCGCCAAGGCTAAAGCGCTCCAGTCGGGTGTGCCCACTGCCACTGGCGAGCATGTCCCGGGCGATTTCCATCGCCTTGAACTCCAGGTGACCGCCGCCAATGGTGTCGAAAATGCGCTTGGCGCTGACCACCATTTTCGAGCCGGCATTGCGTGGCGTCGAGCCGCGTTCCTCGATGATGGTCACCAGCACACAGGCCTCGCCCTGGCGCTGCAGATCGGCGAGGGCGCTGATCCAGTTATTCATGTGATTCTCCTCATCGAACATCGATCGTACCCACGCTCTGCGTGGGCACGGCGGCTATGACGCTCGGCGTCGCTCAATCGGCGCGGAGGGTCTCGGGCTGCATTCCCACGCGGAGCGTGGGCACGATCTGCGAAGCCGCTGAATTGCGTCGCAACGCGCGCATTTGCTCACATCCCCACAACACCCGTTCCGGCGTCGCAGGTGCATCAATCCTTGGCTGATGCCGGTAATCCCCCAGGCTCGCGACGGCGTCCTTGATCGCACACCAGGCGGCGATCCCCAGCATGAACGGTGGCTCACCCACAGCTTTGGAGTGGAACACCGTGTCCTCGGGGTTCTTGCGGTTCTCGACGAGTTTTACGCGCAGGTCCGCCGGCATGTCGGCCACCGCAGGAATCTTGTAACCCGCCGGGCCGTTGGTCATCAGCTTGCCCTTGTCGTTCCACACCAGCTCTTCAGTCGTCAGCCAACCCATGCCTTGAATGTAGCCGCCTTCTACCTGGCCGATGTCGATGGCCGGGTTCAGTGAGGCGCCGACGTCATGCAGAATGTCCGTGCGCAGCATCTTGTACTCACCGGTCAGCGTGTCCACCAGCACCTCGGTACACGCCGCACCGAAGGCGAAATAGTAGAAAGGCCGGCCGCGCGCCTGGCTGCGATCGTAGAAAATCTTTGGCGTCTTGTAGTAGCCGGTGCTCGACAGCGACACCTGGCCCATCCAAGCCTGCTGCGCCAGGGTGTCGAAGCTGATCACTTGGTCGCCAACGCGCACGTGGCCGTTGCGAAATTCCACGCGCGACTCATCGCACTGGTAATGCTTCGCCGCGAATTCCACCAGCCGCTGCTTGAGGATTTCCGCCGCGTTCTGCGCTGCCTTGCCGTTCAGGTCGGCCCCGCTGGACGCGGCCGTTGGCGAGGTGTTCGGCACCTTGTCAGTGTTGGTCGCGGTGATTTGCACGCGGTCGATATCGACCTGGAACACCTCGGCCACCACCTGCGCCACTTTCACGTTCAGCCCCTGACCCATCTCGGTGCCGCCATGATTGAGGTGGATGCTGCCGTCGGTGTAAATGTGGATCAGCGCGCCAGCCTGATTGAGGAAACTGGCGGTAAAGGAAATGCCGAATTTCACCGGGGTCAGTGCCAGGCCTTTCTTCAACACCGGGCTGCTGGCGTTGTAGGCCTGGATGGCTTTGCGTCGCTCCACGTAGTCGCAGCTTTGCTCCAGCTCGGCGGTCATCTCTTCAAGCATGTTGTGCTCGACCGTCTGGTAGTAGTGCGTCACGTTGCGCTCGGTCTTGCCGTAATAATTCGCCTTGCGCACCGCCAGCGGGTCCTTGCCCAGATGCCGGGCGATGACGTCCATTACTTCCTCGATGGCGACCATGCCCTGCGGGCCGCCGAAGCCGCGGTAGGCGGTATTCGATGCAGTGTTGGTCTTGCAGCGATGACCGTTGATGGTGGCATCGCCCAGGTAGTAAGCGTTATCGGCGTGGAACATCGCGCGGTCGACGATCGAGGCCGACAAATCGGGCGAGTAACCGCAATTGCCGGCCAGGTCCAGCTGGATGCCTTGCAGGCGCCCATCGCTGTCAAACCCCACGTCGTATTCGACATAAAACGGATGACGCTTGCCGGTCATCATCATGTCTTCCATGCGCGGCAGGCGCATCTTGGTCGGTTGCCCGGTGAGGCGAGCGATCACTGCGCACAGGCAAGCCGGGCTCGCGGCCTGGGTTTCCTTGCCGCCGAAGCCACCGCCCATGCGCCGCATGTCCACGACGACTTTGTTCATCGAAACGTCCAGCACTTCGGCGACGAGCTTTTGCACTTCGGTCGGATTCTGCGTCGAGCAGTAGACGATCATGCCGCCATCTTCAGTGGGCATGACCGAAGAAATCTGCGTCTCCAGATAGAAATGCTCCTGGCCGCCGATGTGCAGCGTGCCCTGAAGCCGGTGGGGCGCGGACGCCAGGGCGGTGGCCGAATCGCCGCGCTGGTGAGTGTGGCTGTCGAGCACGAAGTGCTTGTTGCGATACGCCTGAACCACGTCCAGCACCGGCTCCAGGTCTTCGTACTCAATGATCGCGGCCATCGCCGCCTTGCGCGCGGTTTCCAGATCCCGAGCCGCCACGGCAATCACCGGCTGACCAACGAACTCCACCGTGTCGATGGCCAGCAACGGGTCGCCCGGCAGCAGCGGACCGATGTCCTTCAAACCCGGAATGTCGTCGTGGGTGATGGCGATGCGCACACCCTCGAAGGCGTAGCAAGGCGATACGTCGACGCGAACGATGCGCGCGTGGGCACGATCGGACAGGCGTGCGTAGACGTGCAGCTGATTGGGGAATTCCAGACGGTCATCGATGTAAATCGCTTCGCCGGACACGTGCTTGTCGGCACTGTCGTGCTTGACGCTTCGGCCGACGCCGGTGGTCAGGTCCTGTTGAAACAGGGCGAGCATGTCCTCTTGGGACCTGGCTGAATGATGGTTAGACATAGTCTGTCACCCGCGTCTGAATGTGGGGCGTCTTCACTTCAATGAAGTACTTGCGCAACAGGTTTTGCGCGCTGAGCAGCCGGTATTCCTTGCTCGCGCGGAAATCCGTCAGCGGGGTGAAATCTTCTGCCAGCGCCCCACAGGCACGCTCCACGGTGGCCTCGGTCCACGGCTGCCCGATCAGCGCCTGCTCGCAGCGCGTGGCACGTTTGGGAATGGCCGCCATCCCGCCAAATGCGGCGCGGGCGTCGACGATGACGTCGTTTTCCACCTGCAGCCGGAACGCCGCACAGACCGCCGAAATATCGTCGTCCAGCCGCTTGGATACCTTGTAGGCGCGGAACGTCTGTCGGGCGTTGGCCTTGGGCACGATGATGCGCTCGATGAATTCGCTTTCCTGCCGCGCGGTCACGCGGTAGTCGATGAAGTAATCCTCCAGCGCCAGGATGCGGCGCTGCTCAGCTTTGCGCAGCACGATTTGCGCACCCAGAGCGATGAGCAGGGGCGGGGAGTCACCAATGGGCGAGGCGTTGCCGATGTTGCCACCGAGGGTGCCCTGATTGCGGATCTGCAGCGATGCAAAACGGTGCAGAAGCTGGCCGAAGTCCGGGTACTCGTGGCTCAGTGCGCCATAGCAGTCGGTGAGTGATGTGGCCGCGCCAATCTCGATGCGGTCGTCGAAGTGCTGGATTGTTTTCATCTCGGCGACGTTGCCGACGTAGATCATTACCGGCAGCGGGCGGTGGAACTGGGTGACTTCAAGGGCCAGATCGGTGCCGCCGGCCAACAGCCTGGCGTGGGGATGAGCACTGTAGAGATCGGCCAGATCGGCCACGGTCAGCGGCACCAGGCAGCGCTTGTCGCCGTTGTCCAGTTCGCCGGTTTGCGTCGGCACGATGGCCTTGAGGCGGGCAATGGTCTGGGCCTTCAGGGCATCGAACTGGTCCGCTTGCGGTGCAGTGCAGCATTGCTCGGCGGCAGCGAGAATCGGTCGATACCCGGTGCAGCGGCACAGGTTGCCGGCCAGGGCCTCGTGGGCCTGGGCCTGTCTGAATTCAGACGACGCGTTCTCGGTGCTGTTTTTCTGCAGTGCAAACAGCGACATGACGAAGCCTGGTGTACAGAACCCGCACTGTGAGCCGTGGCAGTCCACCATTGCCTGTTGAACGCTGTGCAATTGACCCCGATGTTTGAGGTCCTCGACGCTGAGCAATTGTTTGCCGTGCAGCGAGGCCACAAAGGTCAGGCAGGAGTTGAGGCTGCGATAACTCAGTTGCTCCTGTCCCGCAGCATCGGTGGTCAATTCGCCCACCACGACAGTGCACGCGCCGCAGTCCCCGCTGGCGCAACCCTCTTTGGTGCCGGACTTGTGCAGATGCTCGCGCAGGTAATTGAGCACCGTCACGTTGGGGTCCAGAGCGTGTTCGGTTTTCAGCTCTTGGTTCAGCAGAAACTGGATCACGGGTCGCGCCTCGTTCTTGTCGTTGATAAGCACCGCTCACAGCCGCCGACGAGCGTGTCATCGAACGTGTCGATGAATTTATCAGCTCTGACTATCGGGTCAATAAATTTCTGACTCAAAGGTCAAGAAAATCACTGTTTTGTTTCATTGCCGACCGACCGTCGTTGCTACAGCGGGTCGTGGCGGTGAGAACCAGTGGTCAGAACTTCCATGTTTCTGCTTATTTCGTGCCAGTTTCCACAGGATGGCCCTGCGCCACAGGTGAGCAGTGCGATACACTCCGCCGCTTGTTTGCAGCTAATGAAGTTGAAGGAAAGAAATGACGTTCAAGGCACCTGACAGCCTCGCCGAGCAGATCGCTCATCACCTTGCCGAACGGATCATCCGCGGCGAGCTCAAGCCGGGAGAGCGGATTCAGGAACAGAAAGTCACGGCCGCGCTGAATGTCAGCCGCGGTTCGGTGCGCGAAGCGTTGTTGATTCTGGAGCGTCGTCACCTGATCGTGATCCTGCCGCGCCGTGGTGCGCAGGTGTCGGTGCTGACCCCGCACAACATCACCAGCTTGTGCGCACTGATGAGCGAAATGTACATCCTGCTGGGCCTTGCCGTTGCGCGCAGCTGGAAAGAGCCGCTGGACCTCGCGCCCTTCATGCAGATCCAGCAGCGGCTGATCGCCAGTGGCGAGCGCCAGGACGTCAAAGCCTTCGTCGAAGACAGTTTCAACGTGATGCGCGCGGCCTATCCGTTCGCCAACAATCCCTACCTGGAAGAGACCGTCGAGAACCTGCAACCCTCGATGAGCCGCTTTTATTTCCTGGCGCTGGACCAGCGCCAGGCAGAAATGAGCGAGTACCTGACCCTCTTCAGTCAATTGCTTGAAGCGGTCGTGGTGCGAGATCTTGCGCGCATCCGCGATGTGCTCACCCGTTACGCCGAGCGCAGCTGCCAGTCCGTGCTGTCCGCCCTGGAAGCCAGCTGATCCATGCGCCTGAAGTGCATCAGGCTGGCGGGGTTCAAATCGTTCGTCGACCCGACGACCGTGAACTTCCCCAGCAACATGGCGGCCGTGGTCGGTCCCAACGGATGCGGCAAATCCAACATCATCGACGCGGTGCGCTGGGTCATGGGCGAAAGCTCGGCCAAGAACCTGCGCGGCGAGTCGATGACGGACGTTATCTTCAATGGCTCCACCAGCCGCAAGCCGGTGAGCCAGGCGAGCATCGAGCTGGTTTTCGACAATTCCGACGGCACGCTGGTCGGCGAATACGCCAGCTACGCGGAGATATCCATTCGCCGCAAAGTCACCCGCGACAGTCAGAACAGCTATTACCTGAACGGCATCAAATGCCGCCGCCGCGACATCACTGACATCTTCCTCGGCACCGGCCTGGGCCCGCGCAGCTACTCGATCATCGAGCAGGGCATGATCTCCAAGCTAATCGAAGCCAAGCCCGAGGACCTGCGCAATTTCATCGAAGAAGCGGCGGGCATCTCCAAGTACAAGGAGCGTCGTCGCGACACCGAAAACCGCATCCGGCGCACCCACGAGAACCTGGCACGCCTGACCGATTTGCGCGACGAACTGGGCCGTCAGCTGGAGCGTCTGCAGCGTCAGGCCCAGGCCGCCGAGAAATACCAGGAATACAAAGCCGAGGAGCGTCAGCTCAAGGCGCAGTTGTCGGCGTTGCGTTGGCAGGCGCTGAACGAACAAGTGGCGCAGCGCGAATCGGTGATCGGCAATCAGGAAGTCGGCTTCGAGGCGCTGGTGGCCGATCAGCGCAGTGCCGACGCCGCCATCGAACGCCTGCGTGATGGCCATCACGACCTCTCCGAGCGGTTCAATCTGGTACAGGGCCGTTTCTACTCGGTGGGCGGTGACATTGCGCGCGTCGAGCAAAGCATCCAGCACGGCCAGCAACGCTTGCGCCAGTTGCAGGATGACCTGCGCGAAGCCGAACGTGCGCGCCAGGAAACCGAATCCCATCTGGGCCATGACAGCACGCTGTTGGCCACGCTTGGCGAAGAGCTGGAAATGCTCGAGCCGGAACAGGACATTACCCTTGCGGCCGCCGAAGAATCCGCCGCCGCGCTGGAAGAAGCCGAAACCGCAATGCACGGCTGGCAGGAGCAGTGGGACGCTTTCAATCTCACCTCTGCCGAGCCCCGGCGTCAGGCCGAGGTGCAGCAGTCGCGCATCCAGCAGCTGGAAACCAGCCTGGAGCGTCTGGCCGAGCGTCAGCGGCGGTTGGGCGAAGAGCGCCAATTGCTCGCGGCTGATCCTGAAGACGCGGCCATTCTTGAACTCAGCGAGGACCTTGCTGCGCGCGACATGGCTCTCGAGGAACTGAATGCTGAAGAAGAGCAGCTCATCGAGCGCCTCGAGCAGTTGCGCGTCGATCTGCAGCAGGCCACGCAGTCGCAGCAACAGGCCCAGGGCGATTTGCAACGCCTCAACGGCCGCATCGCCTCGCTGGAGGCGCTGCAACAGGCGGCTCTTGATCCCGGCACCGGCACCGCCGAATGGCTGCGCGATCATCAACTGAGTGAGCGTCCGCGACTGGCCGAGGGGTTGCGCGTTGAGGCCGGGTGGGAGCTGGCGGTGGAGACCGTGCTGGGCGCCGATCTGAACGCTGTGCTGGTCGATGATTTTACCGGGCTCGACCTGGCCGGTTTCAGCCAGGGCGACCTGCGGCTGGTGAGCGCCGGCGCCGACGTGACGCGCATCCCTGGGAGTTTGCTCGACAAGGTCGAGACACAGGTCGATCTGACCCACTGGCTGGGCCCGGTCAAACCCGTTGAAACTCTTGACGATGCGCTGTCGCTGCGCGGCCAATTGAGCGCCGGGCAAAGCCTGATCAGCCGCGATGGCTACTGGGTCGGGCGGGATTTTCTGCGCGTGCGCCGGGCCAGCGAGGCCGAAAGCGGCGTGTTGGCCCGGGGGCAGGAATTGCAGCGTCTGGAGGCCGAGCGCGAAGAGCGCGAAGCCACGCTGGCGGCGCTGGATGAACAACTGCTCAGCCAGCGCGAGCAGCAGCGCACTCAGGAAGATCACCGCGAGCAATTGCGCCGCCGCTTGCAGGACGAAGCCCGTCAGCAAAGCGAGCTGAAAGCGCAGTTGTCCGCTGCCAAAGCCAAGGTCGAGCAGTTGACCCTGCGGCGCACCCGGCTGGACGAAGAATTAACCGAGCTCGCTGAACAGCGGGCCATGGAGCAGGAAACCCTCGGCGAGTCGCGCCTGCAACTGCAGGACGCCCTCGACAGCATGGCGCTGGACACCGAACAGCGCGAACTGCTGCTGGCCCGGCGCGACAGCCTGCGCGAGCGTCTGGATCGCGTGCGTCAGGAAGCTCGTCAGCACAAGGATCACGCCAACCAGCTGGCCGTGCGCCTCGGCTCATTGCGTGCCCAGCACGATTCCACGCGCCAGGCGCTGGAGCGTCTGGAGATGCAGTCCGAACGCCTGACCGAAAAGCGCGAGCAACTGAGCCTCAATCTGGAAGAGGGCGCCGCGCCGCTGGAAGAACTGCGCATGAAGCTCGAAGAGCTGCTGGAGAGGCGCATGGTGGTCGACGAGGAAATGCGCACCGCCAAGAACGCGCTGGAAGACGCTGATCGCGAGTTGCGCGACGCCGAGAAGCGCCGCACCCAGGCCGAGCAGCAATCGCAGCTGTTGCGCGGGCAGCTGGAGCAGCAGCGCCTGGAATGGCAAACCCTCACCGTGCGACGCAAGGCCTTGCAAGAGCAATTGCACGAAGACGGCTACGACCTGGACGGCGTTCTGGCGACCTTGACCGTTGAAGCGAACGAGAAAGATGCAGAGGACGAGCTGGAGCGCATCGCCGCGCGGATTCAGCGGCTGGGTGCGATTAACCTGGCGGCCATCGACGAGTATCAGCAGCAGTCCGAACGCAAACGCTACCTGGACGCGCAGGACGCCGATCTGGTCGAGGCGCTGGACACGCTTGAAAGCGTGATCCGCAAAATCGACAAGGAAACGCGCAACCGCTTCAAAGAGACCTTTGATCAGATAAACAGCGGAATTCAGGCACTCTTTCCAAAAGTTTTCGGTGGCGGCAGCGCTTACTTGGAACTGACGGGCGAAGATTTACTCGATACAGGGGTGACGATCATGGCGCGTCCTCCCGGCAAGAAAAACAGCACGATTCATTTGCTGTCCGGCGGTGAGAAGGCCTTGACCGCACTGGCACTCGTTTTCGCCATCTTCAAGCTCAACCCGGCGCCGTTCTGCATGCTCGATGAAGTCGACGCACCGCTGGACGACGCCAACGTGGGGCGCTATGCCCGGTTGGTCAAGGAGATGTCACAGACGGTGCAGTTCATCTACATCACCCACAACAAGATCGCCATGGAAATGGCCGATCAATTGATGGGCGTCACCATGCACGAACCCGGCTGTTCGCGGCTGGTGGCGGTAGACGTGGAGGAGGCGATGGCGCTGGTGGAGTCGTAGTGGATGCGCAGTTGATCGCGCGACGGTCATGCAGATTGATGGGCAAAGGTGGCAGTCGCACGACCCGTACAGGAACCACCGTTGCAGCGTGACAGATGCTTGTGACCTGCCAGATGTACGAGACGGTGTAAAGTTGCCTTTGGTCGTGCTAGCTTAATGGCCACTTTTTCATTTCGCGTGGGTAAAAGGCCATTCAGAACATAGAGTTGGCTCCACGTTTTAAAGGGGTTTGCGCCCTTAATTTTTCAGAATTTCATTAGAGGCACGGGACTACATGGAAATCGGTCTGCGAGAGTGGCTGATCGTCATCGGCATAATTGTCATCGCCGGTATTCTTTTTGATGGCTGGCGCCGGATGCGCGGCGGCAAGGGTAAGTTGAAATTCAGGCTGGACCGCAGTTTCTCCAACGTGCCGGACGACGACGAACCCACGTCCGCCGAGGTGCTAGGCCCTGCTCGCGTGCTGGACACGCACAAAGAGCCGCAACTGGACGAGCACGACCTGCCGACCATGAGCGCCGCGCCGCGTGAGCGTGCCGAGCGTGAGCCTCGCCGCGGCAAGCGCAAGGACGAGCCCCATCAGGGCGATTTGAACTTGAGCGCCAATGGGCCGGATCTGTTCAGCGCACGCGATGATGATTTTCCGGACGACAAGCCGAACCAGCGCATTACCGAAGACAAGGACCTGCCACCGGTTGAAGAAGTGCTGGTGATCAGCGTTATTTCCCGGGACGAAAGCGGCTTCAAGGGCCCGGCGCTGCTGCAGAACATTCTGGAAAGCGGCCTGCGCTTCGGCGAGATGGACATTTTCCACCGTCACGAAAGCATGGCGGGCAATGGTGAAGTGCTGTTTTCGATGGCCAACGCAGTCAAGCCGGGCGTGTTCGATCTGGACGACATCGACCATTTCAGTACTCGCGCGGTGAGCTTCTTCCTCGGCCTGCCGGGCCCGCGTCATCCCAAGCAGGCATTCGATGTGATGGTTGCCGCCGCTCGCAAGCTGGCCCATGAGCTCAACGGTGAATTGAAAGATGACCAGCGCAGCGTCATGACCGCGCAGACCATCGAGCACTACCGTCAGCGCATCGTCGAGTTCGAACGCCGCGCACTGACCCAGCGTCGTTGATTTGTTGAGTGGCGCGTCCCTGTAGGAGCGCGCTTGCCCGCGATTGCGGTGGGTCAGTCACCAGCGCGTCGATTGCACGGACACTTTCGCCGGCCACCAGGCTCCTACAGTTACAAGCATCACAAATTGAGCAGCTTCGGCTGCTCTTTTGCATTTTGAGAATACGCCTATGAAAGCCGCCGAAACCCGCATCCTGGAATTGCGCGCTGAGCTGGATCAGCACAACTTCCGTTACCACGTGCTCGACGAACCGAGCATCCCGGACGTGGAATACGACCGCCTGTTTCACGAGCTCAAGGCGCTGGAGGCGGAGAACCCGCATCTGGTCACGCCTGATTCGCCGACGCAGCGGGTGGGCAGTGCCGCGTTGTCGGCATTCACCCAGGTGCGTCACGAGATCCCGATGCTGAGCCTGGGCAACGCCTTTGAAGAAACCGACATGCTCGAGTTTGATCGTCGGGTCAACGAAGGGCTGGACCTGCCGACTGCTTCAAAAAAGGTCGAATACAGCTGCGAACCCAAGCTCGACGGTCTGGCCGTGAGCCTGCTGTACCAGAACGGCGCGCTGGTACGCGGCGCCACGCGCGGCGACGGCACCACCGGCGAAGACATCAGCGTCAACGTGCGCACCGTGCGCAACATTCCGCTGAAGCTGCACGGCAAGGGCTGGCCGGAGACCCTGGAAGTACGCGGTGAAGTGTTCATGTCCAAGGCCGGTTTCGAGCGCCTCAACGCCAGCCAGCTGGAAGTCGGTGGCAAGACCTTTGCCAACCCGCGTAACGCAGCGGCCGGGAGCCTGCGTCAGCTGGATTCGAAGATCACCGCCAACCGTCCGCTGGAATTCTGCTGCTACGGCATCGGCCAGGTGTCCCACGACATCGCCGACACCCACACCGGCAACCTGCAACAGCTCAAAGCCTGGGGCATGCCGATCAGCCGCGAGATGAAAATCGCCCATGGCATCGAAGACTGTCTGAAGTACTACCACGACATTGGCGAGAAACGCCTGTCGCTGCCGTACGAAATCGACGGCGTAGTCTTCAAGGTGAACAGCATTGCCTCCCAGCGCGAGCTGGGGTTCCGTGCGCGGGAGCCACGCTGGGCCATCGCCCATAAATTCCCTGCCATGGAAGAGCTTACCGAGCTGCTCGACGTCGAGTTCCAGGTCGGGCGCACCGGGGCCGTGACGCCCGTCGCACGCTTGAAGCCGGTGAAAGTGGCCGGTGTCACCGTTGCCAACGCCACGCTGCACAACATGGACGAAGTGGCGCGACTGGGCCTGATGATTGGTGACACGGTGATCATTCGCCGGGCGGGCGACGTGATTCCGCAAGTGGTGCAGGTGGTGCAGGAGCGCCGCCCGGCAGACGCGCGCGTGGTCGAGGTCCCGCAGGTGTGCCCGGTGTGCGGTTCGCAGGTCGAGCGCACGCAGCTGATCAAGCGCAGCAAAGGCAAGGAAACCATCAGCGAGGGCGCGGTGTATCGCTGCGTCGGCCGTCTGGCCTGTGGTGCGCAGCTCAAACAGGCCATCATCCACTACGTCTCGCGTCGGGCGATGGACATTGAAGGCCTGGGCGACAAGACCATCGAGCAACTGGTGGACGAGAAACTGATCGGCTCGCCAGCCGATCTGTACAAGCTGACCTACGAGCAGATCATCGACCTCGAAGGTTTTGCCGACATCTCTACTAAAAAGCTGCTCAACGCGATCGCCGAGAGCAAGAAGCCGACCCTGGCACGGTTCATCTATGCGCTGGGCATCCCGGATGTCGGCGAGGAGACGGCCAAAGTGCTGGCCCGCTCGCTGGGGGCGCTGGATCGGGTCACGGTTGCATTGCCCGAAGTGCTCACGTATCTGCCTGACATCGGCCTGGAAGTCGCGCACGAGATCCACAGTTTCTTCGAGGACGAGCACAACCAGAACGTGATCGGCGCCTTGCTCGGCGAATGCGAGATGCAGCTGCAGGACACCGGCGATCTGGGCGCTGAGTTCGCGGCGAGCGCCACGCTGGGTGGCATGCTCGACAAGTTGAATATCCCGACCGTGGGGCCGGGCGCTGCGCAGAAGCTGGCAGACAAGTTCGGCACCCTTGAAGCGGTGGTGCGCGCCGACTGGCTGGACATGCGTCAGACGTTGCCGGAGAAACAGGCGCAGGCGGTCAGGGCATTTTTCGACATCGACGATAATGCGCAGCGGGCCCTGGCTATCGAACAGCAGCTCAAAGACTTTGGCATGCACTGGCACAGCGAGAAGAAGGTGGTCGAGGGCCTGCCGCTGGCGGGCCAGACGTGGGTGCTGACCGGTTCACTGGAGTTGATGAGCCGCGACGTGGCGAAAGACAAACTGGAGGGGCTGGGGGCCAAAGTGTCCGGCTCGGTTTCGGCGAAGACCCACACAGTGGTGGCGGGGCCTGGTGCAGGCTCCAAACTGACCAAAGCCAACGAACTGGGCCTGAAGGTCCTGGACGAAGAGGCGTTTGTGGGATTTTTGAAGAAGCACGGCGTGGAAGGAGATTGAGGTTTACCCAGCGCCGACCAGCTTCTAAAGCCTCAACATCTGATTTAAGGCTTGCCGCGCTCCATTGCAGGAGCGCGCTTGCCCGCGAAAAGCTTCCCGGCTGATGCAGGTCCGACTGAAAGCACCGAGTACAATCCGTGGCACCGGCTGAAGCCGGGAAGCCTTTGATCTGCACCTGATCTTGATCTTCATATACAGCCAGCCCAGACACCGCCAATCGCGACTCGATCATCCACACGCTCCGCGTGGGCATGCAGCCCAAGACGCTCCGCGTCGCTCCCGCCGCTTTTTTGCGCAGGCCCGACATGTCGAATCCCCTGTAGGAGCCGGCTTGCTGGCGAACGCGGTGTGTCAGCCCCGTTATTCATACCTGATCCCCTGCATTCGCCAGCAAGCCGGCTCCTACGACGACATCATCACGCCAAGCACCGGCGGTCATTGCCGAGCTCCCCCTCCGGCTGTCTTGCTCCGCGAATCCACGGAACCCCCGTCACCCTTAACGATCTAGTGCTTGCAGCCCCCCTCAGGATATCGCCATGTTCCAGTTCTTCGAGCAACTCAGCACACGGATCGCGGCGCCATTCGCCGGGGAGAGCAAACGCAACAGCAAAGTCTGGCAGTGCCGGTGCGGACAGTCGGTGTTCTTCCGCAACAGCCAATGCCTGGCATGCTCGGCAGCGCTGGGCTATCTGCCTGAGCAGAGCAAAATCGCCGCGCTGGAACCGGGGCCCGACGCGCAAACCTGGCGCGTGAGTGACGAACCCCAGGCCGGCCTCTACCGTCGCTGCGCGAACCTCAACACAGCAGCGGCCTGTAACTGGATTTTCCCCGCACTCAACGCAGGTGATTTCTGCATCGCCTGCAGCCTCAACAAGACCATCCCCGACCTGTCCGTGCCGGAGAACCCCGAGCGCTGGGGCAAAATCGAGACCGCCAAACGTCGACTGGTGGCGCAGCTTATTACCCTGGGCCTGCAGGTCGTCCCCAAAAGCGTCGACGAAGAACGCGGTCTGGCGTTTGAGTTTCTTGGCGTCGACATCGAGGGCAACTTGCCCACCACCGGCCACGCCAATGGCTTGATCACCCTCAATGTCGAAGAAGCCGACGACGCCATCCGTGAGAAGGTGCGCGTGCAAATGCACGAACCCTACCGCACATTGCTCGGACATTTCCGTCATGAAGTGGGTCATTACTATTGGGATCGCCTGATCGCCAACACCTACTGGCAGGACGGCTTCCGCCACCTGTTCGGCGACGACCGCGCCAGCTACGCTGATGCTCTGGACCATCATTATCAGCACGGTGCCCCGACCGACTGGCAGCAGCATTACGTCAGCGCCTACGCCACCATGCACCCCTGGGAAGACTGGGCCGAAACCTGGGCGCACTACCTGCACATGATGGATGCTGTCGACACCGCCCTGAGCCTGGGCATGAGTGCGCGGGACATGGAGCTCGATTACCAGCCGTTTCCCCTCGAAACACTGTACGACCCCCAACATCCAGGCGGCCTGGCGTTCCTCTCCTTCGTCAATGCCTGGATCGAGCTGGCCGGCATGCTCAACGAGCTGTCCCGTGCCATGGGACAGGCGGACTTCTATCCGTTCGTGCTGCCGCCGGCCGTCATCACCAAGCTGCACTTCATCCATCTGGTCATACAGGGGGCGGGCGGCAAGGCGGATGAGGTCCTGCAAGCACAGTGACCCCCTCATTCGAGTGAGATGAGGCCCATCCCGGTACGAAGCGGTGAGACCTTCCACCGCTTGTCCGTCACCCCTGCACGGGCGGAAATCTGGTGCTATTTTCCCTATATATATCGTTTTGATACTACTGGCGAAGCGGTTGATGAAGCGGTTCAAAAGGGATTTAAGTTATGGCCACCAGTGCTCCATTGCCCAGGAACGAGCGTTCACGGCTTTCGCGCATCACCCATATGGGGCTTATCGATGCGGCGGCGGACGACGTCCTCGATCACATCATTTCGATGGTGACCCACTATTTTGAGGTCCCCATTGCGCTGGTCTCCATCGTCAGTGAGCACCGTCAGTGGTTCCGGGCCCGCGCAGGCCTGGAGGAGCGGCAGACCCCGCGCGAAATCGCCTTCTGCGCCTACACCATCCTCAGTCACGAGACGTTCCAGGTCCCGGACGCGATGCTCGACCCACGCTTCAGCGACAACCCGCTGGTCACCGGTGAGCCGCATATCCGCTTTTACGCCGGCGTGCCCCTGGTAACGGCCGATGGCCTGGCGTTGGGTACGCTGTGCATCATCGGCACCCAGCCCCGGCCGCTGCTGGATAAGCGCGACGCTGCCATGCTGGAGATGTATGGCCAGTTGGTGATGAAGCGCCTTAATAACCTGCGCAACGCCAGTTACGTTGACCAGCCCACCGGGCTGTTCAACCGCCTGCGTCTGGAAGAAGACCTCGGCGCGCTGACCGATCGGCGCAAACATGCGCTGGTCGCTCTGGACATGGTCGCCCCCACCTTTCTCGACAGTATCGTCAAGGCCCTTGGCTACAGCTTCGCCCAGGAGCTGGTGCGCTGCATGATCGATAACTGCCGCAGTCAATTGCCCGCCGACACCGCGCTCTACAAGGTCAGCCCGACACGCATCGCGCTGATCACCCGCAATGCCAGACCGGAGCAGGCGGAGCGGCTGTTCAGGCAACTGCTTGAGCATTTTCGGCGGCCGCTGGTGTGTCGCAATATCCCGATCCAGATGGACGTCGGCATCGGCGTGCTGCCGCTGGGGCTGGAGCGCTGCGATGAGGGCGACTGGATTCGGCTGGTGGTCAGTGCGGCGGACGAAGCCCGCGGCAAGTCCATCGGCTGGCGCTGGTACGAGCCGCACCTGGACTTCGCCCAGCAGCGCGCTTTTTTGCTGCTGGCTTCGCTGGCCGAGGCGGTGCGCAGCCCGGATCAACTGTCTTTGGTGTATCAGCCACGGCTGGAAGTGGCGACGGGGCGGATCGTTACCGTCGAAGCCCTGTTGCGTTGGCAGCACCCGGTGCTGGGGCCGATCAGTCCGCTGGAGTTCATCCCGCTGGCGGAAAAAACCGCGCTGATTCGTTCACTCAGCCTTTGGGTGCTGCACAAAGCGGTCGCCCAGGCCGCGCGCTGGCAGAAGCAGGGTTTTGCCTTCAAAGTCGCCATGAATGTGTCGGCGATCGACTTGGCCAATTCGTCATTCAGTGACGCGCTGTTCGAGCAGTTGACCACCAGTGGGCTAGAGCCCAGTGGCTTCGAGCTTGAGTTCACTGAAAGTGCGCTGTGCGATAACCCCGAGGTGACCCGCTTACAGCTGGAGCGACTGCGCGCGCTCAACATCGACATCGCCATCGACGACTTCGGCACCGGCTATAGCAACTGGACCTACTTGCGGCAGCTGCCAGCCACCACGGTCAAGCTGGACAAATCCCTGGTTGAAAATATCGACAGCGACGAGAAGGATCGCGGCCTGGTGGAGGCCATCGTCGATCTGGCCAAGCGCCTGGGCTATCGCGTCGTCGCAGAAGGCGCGGAGACCGAGGCCGTGTATGAAATCCTCTGCGAGCTGGGCTGCCACGAAGTTCAGGGCTTCCTGATTGCGCGCCCGATGAGCGTCAGCGCGCTTGAACACTGGATGAACGCAGAGCGCCGTTGCAAGGTTCGGGCGTTGCGGTCTCTGGCGCACTGACCGCTAGAGCTTCAGGCGCATCACGCATTCCGCCCCTGCATTCACTGCGTCACGCTCCGGCAGCTCCTGCCAACCCTGCGCCCGGTACAGCTCGCGTGCGACGTGGTTGCCGGCGTCCACGGCCAGCATCAGTTGCTCGGTGTCAGGCCACAGCGCCCGGGTGAGTTCGGGCAGCGCTTGCAGGCAGCGCTTGCCCAGACCCTGGCCTTGAAACCGCCGATCAATCATCAGCGCGTGCAGCGTTGTCGTCACATGGGATTGTTGAAGGGCCCAACCCGGCAGCAGCGTCCGGCATTTGAGCAGGAAAAACCCCCGGGGGAGCTCATCGATCAGCAGCACGAAGCCCTGCCTGTCGGCGACGGGACGGGCTGTCAGGGTGTGCAGCCCGCCGTGGATGTCGCCGACGTGGCGGATTTGTTGCTGGGTTAACGCAAGGTCCAGCAATTGATCGTGTTGGCCGGGGGAAAGCGATTCGTAGCGGGTGAGGGCAACATGCATCGGGGTTTACCTGTGTCTTGCGCCAGGGCGCTTCAGCAGCGGCTGGCGAGAAGCCTAAAACAGCGCGTCATTGTGCCGTAACCGGTCCTCAACGGATGCAGTCGCATGGGTAACAAAGGCTTGAACGCGCTAAAAATCTTAATCTGAAACAAGAGGTTGTAACTTGGCGCGAGACCGGTACAATGGCGCGGCTCGCCACTGGCGAGCGTCGTTATGGTGACCCCATCGGTCCCCCCGCAACGATTACCCGTGAACCTGGTCAGAGCCGGAAGGCAGCAGCCACAGCGGGAACATTGTGTGCCGGGGTGTGGCTGGTGGGGTTGCCTCCATAACGCACCCTCCCTAGCGTCATCTCCTCGCCTCTCGATTAGCACTAAATTCTGTACACGCACATCATCCATCGCGTCTTACCTTAACTATTGTTCCAGCCGATTCCGGTGGAGCATCAGTTGTGACTTAACAACGGTCGGTTTTCCTAAGCATCTCAGAGTGAGTCTTCAGATTTTTGGGCTGTTCCACGCTACATCTGAAACACGACTCAAGAGTTGCTTGTAGGATCACAGTCGTTTTCTGAGTAAGACGTTTCTGAGTATGGAAATTTTGCTGTGATTTGGAATTGCCAGTACCGGGAGTTGGTACTACTCTGATTTTCCCGAGCAAGGAGCGAAATATGGAATTTCTAGCGAGAGTCAACGCGTTATCGGCCAAAATCCAGCAACAATCTGCAGCTATTCAGACCGAGGAAGCAACGAAAACAGCGTTTGTGATGCCTTTCATCAATTCTGTGCTGGGATACGACGTTTTTGATCCGCTGGAAGTGATCCCTGAATATATCTGTGACGTTGGGACTAAGAAGGGAGAAAAAATCGATTACGCCATCATGAAGAATGGTGAGGTACAAATCCTCGTTGAGTGCAAGAAAATTGGTGAGCCTCTTCATATCAACCATGCGAGTCAGCTCTTCCGTTACTTCCATGTCACCAGTGCGCGAATTTCCATCCTTACTAATGGTCGGGTCTATCGGTTTTATACCGATCTAGATGCGCCGAATAAAATGGATGACAAGCCCTTTCTTGAGTTGGATCTATTGGACCTTGATGAACATGCGCTGCCGGAGTTAGAGAAGCTAACGAAGTCCGCATTCGACGTCGACTCAATTATCAGTGCGGCAGGTGAACTGAAATACGTTGGACAGATAAAAAAGGAAATAGCTGCTCAGTTCACCAAGCCCGACGATGAGTTTATTAAGTTCTTTGCCGGTCGTGTCTATGAAGGCATTATTACGCAAAAGGTCCGCGAACAATTCGCGGTATTAACACGAAAGGCTGCTGCCCAGTTCTTGGGCGATCAGGTAAATGACCGCCTCAAGTCCGCCATCAGCGGTCCGATTCAGCCAACATTCGCCCTAGCCCCTGTTGACAGCAGCCCTGCGAAAGAATCGGTGGATGCGCCAGAAGATGATCGCGTCCAAACCACACTTGAAGAGCTGGAGGGATTTCACGTTGTAAAGGCAATAGTGAGGTCGGTCGTCGATGCGAAACGTATTGGCCATCGCGATACTCAAAGCTATTTCGGAATTTTGCTGGATGACAACAATCGGAAACCGATATGCCGACTGCATTTCAATAGAAGCCAAAAATATATAGGTATTTTTGATCGCGAAAAAAATGAAACCCGGCATGCGATTGATTCGGTTGATGATATATACGGCTTCTCCGATAACTTAAAGGGGGTGATTGCCCACTACAGTTGATATATGTCGTCCGTAGATTTACCGCATGAGTGCAGCGAGGGTTGCCTTTCAAGCGAGCGTGCCGGGCGGGGCGTTGATTTGGAAAACGTCTTGCCCTTGTTGTCCATACGGAAATGGAACTGCCGGCAGCGTGGGTAAATCGGATCGGCCTACCAGCGCCCAATGGAGGCGCTGGGGTCGCTGGCGTCGTTGCGGGGCTGGTTTTCAATTGAAGCATGAAGCTGGCGCAGGTCGTGTCACTGACTTAAGCCGATCGCTCAGCCATACCTAAAATAAATCTGCCCTCGTTTCGAATCAATACGATAGTCTTCGCACCATGTCGATACGGACACCTGACTGGAACGCAATAGATGGCACCTGATGACTATCTGGTAATGAGCAGCGCGGAGTGGGCGGGGCTGCGTGCCAGTACGCCATTGACGTTGTCGGAGGAAGATCTGGCGGCATTGCGGGGCGTGAACGAAGACATTTCCCTTGAGGATGTCGCCAACATTTACCTGCCGTTGTCGCGCCTGATCAATCTGCACGTCAGCGCGGCGCGCAATCTGGACAGCATCAAGGACACCTTTCTGGGACGGCCCGCCAAACGTCAGACGTATGTAGTGGCGGTGGCCGGCAGCGTCGCGGTGGGCAAGAGCACGTTTGCCCGGGTGCTGCAGGCCTTGATGGCGCGCTGGCCGGACCATCCACGGGTCGATCTGGTCACCACCGACGGTTTTCTGCACCCTAACGCCCGGCTTTTGGCCGACGGCATCATGCACCGCAAGGGCTTTCCGGAAAGCTACGATCGCAAGCGCATGGTCAAGTTTCTCTCGGACCTCAAGGCGGGCACGCCGGAAATCAGCGCGCCGGTGTATTCCCACATCAGTTACGACATCGTGCCCGACCAGTTCCTCAAGGTCAGTCAGCCGGACATCCTTATTTTCGAAGGGCTCAATGTTCTGCAGACCGCGGGCAACGATGGCCAGAAGCCGGGCAGCATCGTGTCGGACTTCTTTGATTTCTCGATTTACCTGGACGCTGCCGAGAGCGACATTGAGCGCTGGTACGTCGAGCGTTTCCTGATGCTGCAGCGCACGGCCTTTCGCGCACGCGGCGCCTACTTCCGTGAGTTGGCGGACTTGCCCCCGGAAAAGTCCCCCGACGCCGCGCGCAAGATCTGGCGCGACATCAACCGTCCCAACCTGCTGGAGAACATCCTGCCGACCCGCGAGCGCGCCAGCCTTGTCGTGCGCAAGGCGTCGGATCATTCGGTGAAGGAACTGTGGCTGCGCTGATGAGCTCGCTTGCGGGCAGACCCATTGTTGTGGTGTCTGCCTTTCTTGCGCTGTGCTTGAGCGCAGGGGCGCGGGCGGACGGCAATCAACTGCTTGAGGAATGCCAGGACGGCATTAACAGCATGAGCGGCGGCGTTAGCCGCAACAGCGTCGGCGTCGGTCACTGCGTCGGGGTGCTCCAGGCGACGATGGATACGCTGGATCTGTTCCATGAAGCGGGCGGGCTGCCGCGGCTGGTGTGCGTGCCGGAAGGCGGCATTCCGATGATTCAGTCCATGCGCATCGTGGTGCAGTCGCTGCAGGCGCATCCCGAAAGCCTGCACCTGAACGAGTCGGTATTGGTCGTCTCCGCGCTGAAAAACGCATTCCCCTGCCAGTAATTTCCCGCATTTGCGCTAGCCTGTTGGTTGAGTCGAGTTGATGGTCTGACTCAGTCCGCCGCGGCTTGCGTAGCGGTTTGCGCTGAGGACGATGGCAATGCGTGTCAATGGACTGATTGTGTTGCTGCTGACGGGGCTGGTGGCCGCCACCTACGGGTTCGGTATCTATCTTTTCGCTCAGCTGGTGCCGGACATGCGCGCCAGTCTGGGTTTCGACATCGCTTACGTCGGAACCATTACCGCAGCGGGGCAGGCGGGCTTCCTTGCCAGCGCGTTGCTGGCGGCCTGGCTCACGCCCCGCGTGGGCGGCGGTTGGGTGATCTTCGCTTCCGGGGCGGTGTGCGCATTGGCTTTGCTGCTGATGCCACTGGCCCAGAACATTGTGCTGATCGGCGTGCTGCTGACCGTGCTGGCTGGCACGGCAGCGACGGTGTTCGTGCCGATGGTCGATGTCATCTCCCGCGCCGTGCCCTACCAGTACCGGGGCATGGCGATGGGGCTGGTGTCGAGCGGCACCAGTTACGGGGTGTTTATCAACAGCCTGCTTGTGCCCCTTTACGCGCCACAAGGCGAGTGGCGCACGGTGTGGTGGATCGTCGCAATACTCACCGTTGTGCTGGCTGCGGGCGTGTTTCTGGTGTTCAAGCGTGCCCTGTTGTTTGCCTGCGAGCGCGACCACGCTGGCACTGCTCGGCCTGGGAGGACTGTGCTGCGTGAGGCCCTGCAGGGCTGGGTCTACAAGGTCTGGTCGATGAATTTTCTGATTGGTTTCTCGACCTTTCCGTTTCAGAACTATCTCTCTTCCTACTTGCGCACGGAGCTGGGTTTCGGCGTCGACTACACCGCGCAGATATGGGCAGGCATCGGCTTCGTCGGCATGTTCAGCGGCCTTGCGCTGGGTGCGTTGTCGGACCGGATCGGCCTGCGCGCGGCGATGCTGCTGGTGTACGCCTGCGTCGCGTCGGCGGCGGTTATTCTGGTCGTCGCGCCGAGCGGCTACTGGCCGTTGGTGGCGGGGGTCGTATTCGCGCTGGCGTTCTATCCGATCTTCGGGTTGATCCCGGCCTATGTGTCGAAGATGGCGTCCAGTGCAGCGCTGGCGGTGACCATTTTCGGCATCGCCAACATCATGCAAGGCGTCGGCGGCATGCTCGGCAATTATTGCGCGGGTGTGCTGGCGAGCGTGAGCGGCTCGTTTGTGGCGGTGTATGCGGTGATCGCAGCTGTCGCTGCGCTGCTGGCCGGCTTGACCCTCTGCTTGCCGAACGAGCGCAGCGGTGGGCGTGACGCAGCCAGTGATCACGCCCTGAATCGGTAGGAGCCGGCTTGCTGGCGAAACCGTTCCGTCAGTCGACACCATCGGTTGTGACCCACCGCATTCGCCAGCAAGCCGGCTCCTACAGATGTTGCTTTGGCATTTCATATCGGCCGGTGCAATACAGGGGACTTGCTATACAGAAAACTGCGACGTATTGCTTAAATCGCCCATCGGTGCCTGCCCGCGCGCCGCCATTGCGGTGTCCGGGTTGACTGTCTGCCTGTCAAGCGGGCGCAGCGGTGGGCGTGACGCAACCCGTGATCACGCCCTGAATTTGTAGGAGCCGGCTTGCTGGCGAACCCGTTCCGTCACTCGACACCGTCGGTTTTGACCCACCGCATTCGCCAGCAAGCCGGCTCCTACAGGTGTTGCATTGCCATTTCAGATTGGCCAGCAACAGCAGGGCACTTGCTAGACCGAAAACTGCAACGTATTGCTCAAATCACCCATCGGTGCCTGCCCGCGCGCCGCCATTGCGGTGTCCCGTTCGGTCAGGCCATCGAGTTTTTCCAGGCCGTGCACGCGGGTGATCAGGCGCAGAATCGAGGCGGTATCGTAGGTCGTGTGGTCGACCGTGCCTTTGCGCGCAAACGGCGAGATGACGATGGCCGGCACCCGCGTGCCCGGGCCCCAGCGGTCGCCTTTGGGCGGCGCCACGTGATCCCACCAGCCGCCGTTCTCATCGACGGTCACGACAATCACCATGTTTTTCCACTGCGGGCTGTTGCGCAGCACTTTGATGACGCGATCGATGTGCCGATCACCCGCCGCCACGTCGGCGTACCCGGCGTGCATGTTGAGGTTGCCCTGGGGTTTGTAGAAGGTCACTGCGGGCAGTTTGCCGGCCTCGGCATCCGCGAGGAATTTGTTGGTTGACGATTCGTCACCCAGTCCGGCATCGCGCAGGCGCTTGCGGCGTTCGGTCGGGTTGTCCGGGCCTTGCTGTTTGAAGTAGTTGAACGGCTGATGGTGGTACTGAAAATTCGGGATCTTGGGAATGCCCGTGGAGTCCTTGTACTCGTCCAGCGTGACCTGCCAGGCGCCGGCATACCAGGCCCAGTCGATGTCCTTCTTGGAGAGCTTGTCGCCGATATGCTCGTGGGTCTGGGGCACCAGCACGTTGGCCAGCCCCGGCTGAGAATAATCGGGCTTGTCCTTGTCACGCAGCCAGGTCGGCCAGTAGGGCGGGGCCATGGTGTTGACACCGAACCCGTCGGGCGTCAGCGCGCTGGGCCCGAATTGCGGCGGGCCGGTCATGGCGCTGGCAGGGGATTTTTCCAGCGGTTTGAGTCGGTAATCCAGAGGGTCGCTGCTTTCCAGCACGGCAATTTGCGACTTCGCCGGGGAGTTCGCCGCGTCCGGGTAGAAGGGGGCCCTGGCGGCGATGAGGTACTGGTGGTTCAAAAACGAGCCGCCGAAAGCGCCCTGGAAGAAGTTGTCGCAGAGCACGAACTCCCGGGCCACGTCCCACAGGCGCAGGGAATATTGGCTCTGCGCGTAATGACCCATGGTCAGGCCGCCCGAATCCGCCCACGCAACAAAGGCGTCATTTTTGCCGCCGTTGATTTGCATCTGGTTCTGATAGAACACGTGCCACAGGTCGCGGGTGATGACACTGAGGGGCAGGTCCTCGCCGCTCGGGCCTTTGAGCGGGAAGGGTGCGTTGGGCAGGTTTTCCTGGTACTGCACGCCCGTTGCATAGGTCACGCCGTCGACGCTTTGCGGTCCGACCTGGCACACGCCGCCCCAGCACGGCGGCAGCGTTTCGAGCAGCTTGCCGTCGCGATCACGCTGACGGTATTCCTCCGGCTTGACCGCCGAGAGCGGGTGGTCAACGCCGGGGAAATTGGCGAACAGGTTATTGAAACTGCGGTTCTCACCGTAGATGACGACAATGGTTTTGATGTTGTCCTGCAGCGCTTTGTCCAGCGCCGGGCCGCTCAGTACCGTGCCTGCGGCAGGCTTGCCGTCGACGGTCTCGGCGGCGCCGACGACCCCGCTCAGGGTCGCACCTGCCCCGAGCACTGCAACGCCCCCGAGGAACCGCCGGCGACTGCCGTTGACGGGCGTCTGATTGGCTGCTGCTTGGGCGGGATCTTCCGGTTTCTGGGTCATGGCAGGGCGCTCGCTCGTCGACTTGTTACAACATGTGTCGAAGGAGCCTAGCGAGGGAAGATGACGGAATTGCTACAGCAATGCGCCGCTTGAATCTCGCGCTAAGCTCCACGCCGCCTTCCCGGCTAAAGCCGGTCCCACAGTCAAGCGCATTCCCGGCTGAAGCCGGTCCCACAGTCTGGCGCTTTCCCGGCTAAAGCCCGTCCCACATTCTTCGGCAGTTCCACAAGTCGGTGCGCAGCCAGCGTCACTGACTACATGCGATGCACTTGTGGGACCGGCTTCAGCCGGGAAGGGGTCAGCGCAGGCGACATCGAATCTTTGGTTGTGGCGCATGACGCTTTCCCGGCTAAAGCCGGTCCCACACTTGTCGGCAATCCCACATTTATCGGCAGTCCCCTAATGGAAAGTGCGGCGCGGCCTTAATGTCCATCAGTCGCGTTACCCGAATGCACTTGATACCGCTCGACAATCCGTTCGATTTCGCCGGACATCTTCATCCGCAGCAGGGTGCGCATGATTCGTTGGGACGGCACACTGGGGTCATTGCGAGTCACGCAGCCCACTGGCTGCTCGTCGATGACCCAGACCGGCTTGAGTTTTTCATCGGCCTTGCGGTCGCGGTTGTACCAGTCCAGCGACCACTGGGTATCTACGGCATAGCGGTAGCGGTGGGCCGACAGCTTGGGCAGCACCTGTTCCTGCAGCCTGGCGTCTTCGCGGATCAGATCACCCGTGGCGAACAACGGGTCGAGCACCGGATAGGCATAGCCCAGCACGGTGCCGATGTGATCCCCAAGAATGGCGCTCAGATGAAAGGGCGCGGTGTCATAAGCACTGCCGACCAGCACGTTGTACTGGGTGAGCAGGGGCAGGCTCCAGGTGTAGTCGCCGGACATGTCCGGCAACCAGGACTGGGCGGCATAACAGCGCACGTCGACTTCGCCACGTTCGGTAGCCGCCTGCACGCGCAGTCGTGGATAGACACGGTACTCAGCCGTCTGGCCGATCTGCCTGGCCAGGCTTTCCATGATGTCGAACAGGATTCCGGTTTCGGGGCCTCCGGGACCGACTTGCATGAGCGGCATTGACCAGCTGTCGGCCACCGCAAAGCGAAGAGGCGGGCCATCGGCCGCCGCCGAAGCACTGAGCAGCCCCACCGCACACATCATCCATTTGCGCATCCGGATCCCTCGAAGTAACAGTGCGACGCCTCCGGCCCACCGCTCCGCGCGATTCCTGTGCGGAGCCGGCGTGAGGCGCTGGGTGGGAGAATCATCGTGCGAGCTGTCTTGCGCAGCCGTCCTGCGGGAGCCCGGCCGCCATAATAAAGCGATAAGCAGCGGACACCAGATGCAATTTTGCCCCTGCTCCGCTAGCATTGGCGGTCTTCCGCAACCCAGTCGACGGTTTTCAATGAGTTATCAGGTTCTTGCACGTAAATGGCGTCCGCGCTCGTTCCGCGAAATGGTCGGCCAGACCCATGTGCTCAAGGCCCTGATCAACGCGCTCGACAGCCAGCGCCTGCACCACGCCTATTTGTTCACGGGCACCCGGGGTGTTGGCAAGACCACCATCGCGCGCATTATTGCCAAGTGCCTGAACTGCGAAACCGGTATCACATCAACGCCGTGCGGAGAATGCTCGGTCTGCCGCGAAATTGACGAAGGCCGCTTCGTCGACCTGATCGAGATCGACGCCGCCAGCCGTACCAAAGTCGAAGACACCCGCGAGCTGCTCGACAACGTGCAGTACGCCCCGAGTCGTGGCCGCTTCAAGGTCTACCTGATCGACGAAGTCCACATGCTCTCCAGCCACTCGTTCAACGCGTTGCTGAAAACCCTCGAAGAGCCGCCGCCCTACGTCAAGTTCATCCTGGCGACGACCGATCCGCAGAAGCTGCCGGCGACCATCCTGTCGCGCTGCCTGCAGTTCTCCCTGAAAAACATGACACCTGAACGTGTGGTCGAGCACCTGACCCACGTCCTTGGCGCCGAAAATATTCCTTTCGAGGACGACGCGCTGTGGCTGCTGGGCCGCGCCGCCGATGGCTCGATGCGTGATGCCATGAGCCTGACCGATCAGGCGATTGCGTTCGGTGAAGGCAAAGTGCTCGCGTCTGACGTACGTGCCATGCTCGGCACGCTGGACCACGGCCAGGTGTTCGACGTACTGGCTGCGTTGATCGAGGGCGATGCCCGCTCGTTGCTCGAAGCGGTGCGCCATCTGGCCGAGCAGGGCCCGGACTGGAACGGCGTGCTGTCCGAGATTTTGAACGTGCTGCACCGGGTTGCCATCGCTCAGGCGCTCCCCGAGGGGGTCGACAATGGCCACGGTGACCGCGATCGCGTGTTGGCGCTGGCCCAGGCATTGCCCGCCGAAGACGTGCAGTTCTTTTACCAGATGGGCCTGATCGGTCGTCGGGACTTGCCGCTGGCGCCCGACCCGCGCGGCGGCTTTGAGATGGTGCTGCTGCGCATGCTGGCGTTCCGTCCCGCGGACGCCGACAACGCCCCGACACAGCCGTTAAAGTCAGTGGGGATCAACCCGGCCACGGTTGATTCCCGGACAGCGGTGGCGAGTTCAGCGTCCGCATTACCAGCACCAGCACCAGCACCTGTCGCCGCTCCTGCGCCCGTTGTTCACGCGCCTGCCGCAGCGGCAGTGGCTGAGGCGCACGCAGTGCCTGCGCTTGCGTCCGAGGAAGCACTTGACCTGCCCTGGAACGAGCCCAAAGCAAAGCCGCCTGTCGCTGAACCTGTACCTGCGCCTGTCGCAGAGCCAGCGGCCGATCCCGTAGCGGAAATCCCCGAACCAGTGCTCGACACGGTGTCCGAGCAACCTGACCTCACGCCCATGCCTGCGCCCACCCCGGCGAGTCCGGTACCGGACGCGCCGGAGGTTGAGTCGCTGGAGCAACTGCAGGCCGCTGCCGAAACGGTGACGGCGCAGAGGATTGAGCACGTGCCCGATGCGACGGCCTACGTGCCCGCGCCCATGGAGCGCGACGACGAGCCGCCGCCCGATGACGATTACTACGAGCCGGACATCGACATCGACATCGACCCGGCATCGTTTGCCTACCTGGATGACCTGGCGCATGAGGCTGTCGAAGCGGTGGAGAAGGAGCCCGAGCTGCTTCCTGCGGCCATGCCCGCCACCGGGCTTGCTGCGGACTGGCTTGAGCTGTTCCCCAAACTGCCGATTTCCGGCATGACCGGCAGCATCGCCGCCAACTGTACGTTGATCTCGGTGGAAGGCGACAATTGGCTCCTGCACCTGGATCCGGCCCACAGTGCGTTATTCAACTCCACCCAGCAGCGCCGTTTGAATGATGCGCTGAACCAATACCATGAACGCACCCTCAACCTGAGTATCGAACTGATCAAGCCCGAGCAGGAAACCCCCGCTCAGGCGGCGGCCCGCCGGCGCGCCGATCGGCAGAAGCAGGCCGAGGCGGCGATCCACGGCGATCCGTTCATCCAGCAGATGATGCAGCAGTTCGGTGCGTCGATCCGCGAGGATACGATTGTTCCGGTGGATGCGCCGGCGCAGGCTCATTGATTTCATCGGCGCCAGCCCGGCTGGCGCCCGCACGACACCCACGACTTTTGACCCAATGGCTTTCGAGGAGAAACTCCCATGATGAAAGGTGGCATGGCAGGCCTGATGAAGCAGGCTCAGCAAATGCAGGAAAAAATGGCCAAGATGCAGGAAGAACTGGCCAACGCCGAGGTCACCGGCCAGTCCGGTGCCGGTCTGGTGAGCGTGGTCATGACCGGGCGTCATGACGTCAAGCGCGTCAGCCTGGACGACAGCCTGATGCAGGAGGAAAAGGAAATTCTGGAAGACCTGATCGCTGCGGCCGTCAACGACGCCGTGCGCAAGATCGAAGCAGCGAGCCAGGAGAAAACCGCCAGCATGACCGCCGGCATGCAGCTGCCGCCAGGCATGAAACTGCCGTTCTGATCGCGTAGCGACCTCAAAAAAGCCAGGCCTGAGTGCCTGGTTTTTTTTCGCCTGCACATCCAACCGAACGCGTCCCGGTGAGGACGGTCTGCTCTCTATATCTTCGCAACTTGATATGGAGCCCGTTCCGATGACGCAAGAAATGATCCTCAACCAGCGTATTGTCCTGGCCTCCCGCCCACAGGGCGCACCCACTCCGGAAAACTTCCGACTCGAGCGTGAAGCGCTGCCTGACCTGCAAGACGGCCAGGTGCAATTGCGCACGCTTTACCTGTCGCTTGACCCGTACATGCGCGGACGCATGAGCGACGCGCCGTCCTACGCCGCACCCGTGGAAATCGACGCAGTGATGGAAGGCGGCGCAGTTAGCGTGGTCGAGCAGTCACGTCACCCGACATTCAAAGAAGGCGACCTGGTGGTCGGTCAGACCGGCTGGCAGACCCACAGCATCTCCGATGGCAGCAACCTGTTGCCTGCGCCAAAGGACCTGCCGAGCCCGTCCATGGCGGTTGGCGTGTTGGGCATGCCGGGCATTACCGGTTACATGGGCCTGATGGACATCGGCAAGCCGAAGGCGGGCGAGACGCTGGTCGTCGCTGCCGCGTCCGGCGCGGTCGGTTCAGTGGTCGGCCAGGTTGCCAAACTCAACGGCCTGCGTGTAGTCGGCGTTGCCGGTGGCGAAGAGAAATGCCGCTACGTGGTGGACGAGCTGGGTTTTGACGCCTGCATCGATCACCGTAGCGAAGATTTTGCCGAGCAGCTGAAGGCGGCTTGCCCGGATGGCATCGACGTCTATTTCGAACTGGTGGGCGGCAAAGTGCTGGAAGCCGTGATACCGCTGCTCAATCAGCACGCGCGCGTGCCGTTGTGCGGCCTGATCGCCCATTACAACGCCCAGTCCCAGCCAGAGGGCCCGGATCGTCTGCCGCTGTTGATGCGCACACTGTTGACCAAGCGCGCGCGGATTCAGGGCTTTATCGTCTACGAAGAGTACTACCACCGTCTGGAGGAATTCATGCAGGCCATGGTGCCGCTGGTAAAAGACGGCAAGGTCAAATTCCGCGAAGACGTGGTGGAAGGTCTGGAGCACGCACCGGACGCATTCATCGGCCTGCTCGAAGGCAAGAACTTCGGCAAGCTCGTGGTCAAGGTGTCGTGAGCCTGATTTGACGGTAATCAGAGGCGCGGGTATAAACCGCGTCTCGTGTTTTTGTCGGACGTTTCTCCAATGAGCTTCAGCCCCCTGATTCGCCAGTTGATCGACTCCCTGCGCATTCTCCCCGGCGTCGGTCAGAAAACCGCCCAGCGCATGGCGTTGCAGCTGCTGGAGCGTGATCGCAGTGGCGGCTCGCGCTTGTCCCAGGCGCTGAGTCAGGCGATGGAAGGCGTCGGTCACTGCAAGCAATGCCGCACCCTCACCGAAGAGGAACTGTGCCCGCAGTGCGCGGATGTCCGCCGCGACGACACGCTGCTCTGCGTGGTCGAGGGGCCAATGGACGTGTATGCAGTCGAGCAGACCGGTTATCGCGGCCGCTATTTTGTGCTCAAGGGGCATCTGTCGCCGCTGGACGGCCTGGGGCCGGAAGCCATCGGTATCCCGCAACTGATCGCGCGGATTGAAGAACAGGATTCCTTCACCGAAGTGATTCTGGCGACCAACCCGACGGTCGAGGGCGAGGCGACAGCCCATTACATTGCGCAGCTGCTGACCCCCAAAGGCCTGATCACTTCAAGGATCGCTCACGGCGTGCCGCTGGGCGGCGAGCTTGAATTGGTCGACGGCGGCACCCTCGCGCACTCATTCGCCGGGCGCAAGCCGATCCAGTTGTAAATGCCGCCATTTCGATGGCGCAGAAGCGTCATCGAAGCCCGTATGCCGCAGATTTCGTTGGGATTGCGTACTGCGCAGATATCGGGGGTTGCCTGGGTCGACAGTAGGAGCGCGCTTGCCCGCGAAACATATCGGCCTGCGACATCGCCGGGCCTGCCCTACCGTGTTCGCCAGCAAGCCGGCTCCTACGGATTTGCATACCTCGCACATATCGGGGGTTGCCTGGGTCCACTGTAGGAGCGCGCTTGCCCGCGAAACATATCAGCCTGTGACATCGCCGAGCCTGACCCACCGTGTTCGCCAGCAAGCCGGCTCCTACGATTCGGGGCGGCTCCTCCATTTATGCACTGCGATCTAATGATTGTCGCCATAGGCCTGCCCACACAAAACCTGTAGGAGCCGGCTTGCTGGCGAACGCGGTGGCTCAATCGATGAGGTTGAAGCGCCTGTCGACGATCACTTTTCCGTCAACGCGAACTCGGTCAGGCAGAAGGTCGGGATTTCCATGCCGCGCAGGCGTTGGGAGCCGCCCAGTTCTGGCAAGTCGATAATCGCAGCGGCTTCGTGAACCTTGGCGCCCATGCGGCGGATCAGGTTGGCGGCGGCAATCAGGGTGCCCCCCGTCGCAATCAAATCATCGAACATCACCACCGAGTCGCCGTCGCACAGGCTGTCGGCATGTACTTCGAGCAGCGCTTCGCCGTATTCGGTCTGATAGGCCTCGGCCAGCACGTCAGCCGGCAGCTTCCCCTGTTTGCGAAACAGCACCAGCGGCTTGTTGAGCTCATAAGCGACGATCGAACCGATCAGAAAGCCGCGTGCATCCATGGCGCCCACGTGGCTGAAGTCGGCATCGATGTAGCGCTGGATGAAACTGTCGATGACCAGGCGCAGGGCCTTGGGCGACTGGAACAGCGGGGTGATGTCACGAAAGATCACGCCGGGCTTGGGGAAATCCACGACAGGGCGGATCAGGGCTTTGATGCTGGATTCGTCGAAAAGCATAAGGATCTCGGGCAGGACATGACACAAAAGACGTCAGTCTAAGCCCGCCCGGGCCGTGATGCATCAGCTTTCCAGCGACCCGCCAGCCAGCGCACACAACTGAATGGGATCAAGAATATGGATTTCCTTGCCCTCGGCGGCGATCAACTCGTTTTGCTGGAAGCGGGTAAATACCCGGGACACGGTCTCTACCGCCAGCCCCAGATAATTGCCGATCTCGTTGCGCGACATGCTCAGGCGAAACTGGTTGGCGGAGAAGCCACGGGCGCGAAAGCGCGCCGACAGGTTGACCAGGAACGTGGCAATTCGCTCGTCGGCGGTCTTCTTGGACAGCAGCAGCATCATCTGTTGGTCGTCGCGGATTTCCCGGCTCATGACGCGCATCAACTGCCGACGCAATTGCGGCAACTGCACCGACAATTCGTCCAGGCGGTCGAAGGGGATTTCGCAGACCGATGTGGTTTCCAAGGCCTGAGCGGTGACGGGATAAGCCTCGGCGTCCATGCCGGAAAGCCCGACCAGTTCGCTGGGCAGGTGAAAGCCGGTGAGCTGTTCAGCGCCGCTGTCGCTCAGGCTGAAGGTCTTCAGCGCGCCGGAGCGGACGGCGTAGACGGAATCGAAGGTGTCGCCCTGGCGGAACAAAATATCGCCTTTCTTCAAGGGCCGACCGCGTTTGACGATTTCGTCCAGTGCATCCATGTCTTCCAGGTTCAATGAAAGCGGAAGGCACAACGGGGCCAGGCTGCAGTCCTTGCAATGGGCCTGGGTGTGAGCGCGCAGTTTGACTGGCTCAGACATCGGGTAATTCCTTGTAAAGAAACACACATAAGTCGTAAGGGTAACTCAGGGGTCAGCCCTGCGACTACCACGCGCCGTCCATGGCAAAAAGGGTGGCTGCTGCGCTTGAGGCGCAGAAGACCTATATGACGCAGGAGAATCGCTGACGGTTCTGGCCGCTCAGGTAAGCGTCGAAGACCATGCAGATCGAGCGCACCAACAGGCGCCCCGCCGGTGTCACGGTGATCCCGCCGACATCCAGCTGGATCAGCCCGTCCGTGGCCATGACAAGCAGTTGCGGCCATTGCTCACGAAAATACTCCTGAAAATGGATGGCGAAGGTGTGCTCGATGCGCGCGAAATCCAGGCGGAAATGGCAGATGAGCTGGCCGATGATGGCCCGCCGCAATTGATCGTCCCTTGTGCAACTCAGCCCGCGCCGGGTCGGCAATTGATCGCTTTCCAGCAGGCTCTGGTAGTCGTTCAGATCGCTGGTGTTCTGAGCGTAAAGCTCGCCAATCTGGCTGATGGCCGAGACACCGAGGCCGATCAGGTCGCAGTGGCCATGGGTGGTGTAGCCCTGGAAATTGCGCTGCAACGTGCCGTCTTCCTGGGCCATCGCCAGGTCGTCATCGGGCAGGGCAAAGTGGTCCATGCCAATGTAGCGGTAGCCGGCGCGGGTCAACTGTTGGATGGTGCGCTGGAGCATCTGCAGCTTGTGTTCGGCGCTGGGCAATTGCGCCGTGTCGATGCGCCGCTGGGGCATGAAACGTTCGGGCAGGTGCGCGTAGTTGAATACGGAAAGCCGGTCGGGCTGCAGCGCGATCACCTCGTCGACGGTCCGGGCGAAACCCTCCGGCGTTTGCAGCGGCAGCCCGTAGATCAGGTCGATGTTCACCGAGCGAAACTGCAACGTGCGTGCAGCCTCGACGATGGCGCGGGTTTCCTCGAGGCTCTGCAGACGGTTGATCGCCCGTTGCACCAGCGGATCGAGGTCTTGCAGGCCTAGGCTGACCCGGTTGAAGCCCAGTTCACGCAGCAGGCCCATGGTCGACCAGTCCGCTTCACGTGGATCGATCTCGATGCCGTAGTCGCCGGAATGGTCGTCCAGCAACGTAAAATGCTGGCGCAGATGGCCCATGAGCTGGCGCAGTTCAGCGTGACTGAGGAACGTCGGCGTGCCCCCGCCCAAGTGCAGCTGTTCGACCACCTGACGATCATCGACATGCGCGGCGATCAGGCTGACCTCGCGCTCAAGGCGTTGCAGGTACGCCTGCGAGCGGCCGCGGTCTTTGGTGATGACCTTGTTGCAGGCGCAGTAGTAGCAAATGTTCGCGCAAAACGGGATGTGCAGGTAGAGCGACAAGGGCCTCGACGCCTTGCGGCTGTCCCGCAGCGCATGCAGCAGTTCAAAGGCGCCAACCTGCGTATGAAATTGCACGGCAGTGGGGTAGGACGTGTAACGCGGCCCCGCCAGATCGTAGCGGTGGATGAGTTCAGAATCCCAACGAACGTCGTCGAGCATGCGGGTATTCCCGATAAGGCTGGCGGTGCGGGCAGTGTAGGGAGCACACGGGAGAAGACATTGATCTGGATCAACGAATGCGGGCTCTTAACCCTTCAGGAGATGGCAGTCGTCCAGGCGTCGCGCTGTCGGGCAGCAGCTGGCCATTGCGCAGGAACAGAGTGGGACGCCCCCTTGAACAGCAAGCTGCGGGCTCAGTCTGACGCCGGCTCAGCCGTGCGCCATGCCGGTATGGTCCATGGCGTGATGACGATGCCCCATGAGCCATTGTTGGTGCGGGCCGGGGAGGGTCCAAAGGCCGAATACAATCACCAGCACGCCGCCGGCGACGCGCACGCTGCGGCGACGGAGCAGTGCGGTGACACGCTCGGCCGCCACGCCGGTCGCCAGCAGCACCGGCCAGGTGCCGAGGCCGAACGCGAGCATCAATAATGCGCTGTGCCATGCATTGCCCTGGCTCGCCGACCACAGCAGTGTGCTGTAAACCAGCCCGCACGGCAGCCAGCCCCAAAGCGCGCCCAGCAACAGCGCTCGCGGCGCGGTCGACACCGGCATCAGGCGGCTGGCGATGGGTTGCAGGTAACGCCATATCCAGCGGCCCAGCCCTTCGATTCGGGTAAGGCCGCTCCACCACCCGGCGAGGTAAAGGCCCATGGTGATCATCAACACGGCCGCGATGACCCGCAGCATGATTGCGGCAGGACTGTTGGCCACGGCCCAGCCGAGCAGGCCGGTCAGCAGCCCGGCACAGGCATAACTGAAAACGCGTCCGGCGTTGTACGCCAGCAGCAGGCGCAGGCGTCGGCTGTGTTGCGCTTTGGGGATGGCCAGAGTCAACGCGCCCATGAGTCCGCCGCACATGCCCAGGCAATGCCCACCCCCAAGCAGGCCCAGGATCAGGGCAGACACGAGTTGGGGTAGGAGGTCAGGCATTGGCGTTTCTCCAAGGGGTGGCGGTGACGGTACTGACGTCTTCGCGGGCAAGCGCGCTCCTACAAGGGATCGCGTTCCGATGCGCAGCCGCGCCCGTACTAAAGACTGGGTCCCATTGTAGGAGCGCGCTTGCCCGCGAAAGCGCCTCTGCATGCACCGCAAAAACCCACGGGCTCACGCCTCACCGTCCCGGCGCTCGCTTGCCCTGCCTTCCACTGATGCCTCATCCACTCCGGCCTGATGCCCCGGGTCCTGGTCGTCAAACAAAATGCTGTGGGCCGGGCCGTCGAGGTCGTCGTACTGGCCGCTGTCCACGGCCCAGAAGAACACGTAGATCGCCACCGCCACGATCAGCAGCGCCACCGGAATCATGATGTACAGCGCGGGCATGCAACCTCCCAACTCGCTGGCAGGCTCATGCCGACACCGCTCGGCTTGATTCGGCAGGGCTTGAATCGGCCGTCTCCGTCTTGATCCGCGTCAGGCGCAGGGCATTGAGCACCACCACCAGCGAACTGACCGACATTCCGGCTGCCGCCCAAAGCGGCGTCACCCAGCCCAGCGCCGCGAAGGGCAGCACCAGCCCGTTGTACAGCCCGGCCCAGGCCAGGTTCTCCACAATGATGCGCCGCGTACGATCGGCCAGGCCAAAGGCTTCGACCACTGCAAGCAGCCGATTGGACAGCAGCACCGCGTCCGCGCTGGTCTTGGCCAGATCGGTGGCCGAGCCCATGGCAACGCTGATGTCGGCCGCTGCCAGCACCGGCACGTCATTGACCCCGTCGCCGATCATCAGAATCGTCCGCCCCTCGGCGCGCAGCTGCTGGAGCACGGCGAGCTTGTCATCGGGCGTCAGGCTGCCCCGGGCACTATCAATCTTCAGTTGCGCCGCGACACTGAACACCGCAGGTGAGCTGTCGCCGGACAGCAGTAATGTTTGCCAGCCCCGCCGTCGGCAGGCCTCGAGCAGGGCAGCGGCGTCATCGCGCAGGCGATCCTCCAGTGCCAGCCAGGCCAGAGGCTGAGTGTCATCCCCAAGCAGCAACCACTGGCCGGGCTCGTCTGGCATCTTCGGCACCGCGCTACCGCTGAGGGCGCTGACGAAGGCCGCCTCGCCGATGCGTAAGTGCCGACCGTTGACGCAACCTTGAAGGCCCAGGCCTGGCGTCGCAACAACCTCGTGCGCTGCCAAAGGCGCCCGACCAAACGCCCGGGCAATCGGGTGTTCGGAGTGGCTTTCCAGTGCGGCCGCCAAGCTCAGGCAGTCCTCGTTGTTCAGCACGCCCAGACGGTGAATGGCCCGCAGCGTCGGACGGCCTTCGGTCAGTGTGCCGGTCTTGTCGAAAATCACCGTGTCGATTTTGCTCAGCCCCTCCAGCACATGGCCACGGGTCAGCAACAGCCCGCGCTTGTGCAGCGTGCCCGTGGCGGCGGTGAGCGCGGTCGGCGTTGCCAGCGACAGGGCGCAGGGGCACGTGGCAACCAGCATGGCCAGCACAATCCAGAACGCTCGTGTAGCGTCGAGCTGCCACCAAAGCACGCCGACACACGCTGCCGACAGCAGCGAAACCAGCAAAAACCAATGGGCCGCGCGGTCGGCCATCTGCGCCAGCGGCGGCTTTTCCGATTGCGCCCGCTCCAGCAGGCGCACGACCGCCGAGAGCCGGGTGTCAGGCCCCAAGGCGAGCACCTCCACCGTGAGTACGCTGTCCACGTTGGCGGTGCCGGCGGTGACAGCGTCGCCGAGTTGACGGGGCTGCGGCATCGATTCGCCGGTGAGCAACGACTCGTCGATGTTCGATCTCCCGGCGATAATCCTTCCGTCTGCCGGCACCAGCGCGCCGGGGTGCACCAACACCTGATCGTGAACGCACAGTTGGTCGATGAGAATGCGTTCGGGCTGGCCGTCCGCGTTCAGCCGCAGGCACGACGGCGGCAGCAGGTTGACCAGTTGTGCGGTCGCCGCACTGGTGCGTTCACGGACGCGGCGCTCAAGGTAGCGGCCCGTGAGCAAGAACAACGCGAACATCCCGACCGCATCGAAATACAGCTCGCCGATGCCGGTGATCGCGGTCCAGAGCCCGGCGATGTAGGCTGCGCCGATCGCCAGCGACACTGAAACGTCCATCGTCAGATGCCGAGCGCGCAGGTCTCGCAGTGCGCCTTTGAAGAACGGCGCGCAGCTGTAAAAGACGATTGGTGTCGTCAGAAACATCGCCACCCAGCGCAGGATGGTGTGCATCTCCGGGCTGAGGTCGAGGTTGAATTCGGGCCAGGTCGCCATGGTCGCCATCATCGCCTGAAACCACAGCAGGCCGGCGACACCCAACTGCCGAAGGCTGCGGCGATTGCCCAGGGCCAGTTGCTCCGTAGCGGTGTCGGGGCGGTAAGGGTGAGCGGCGTAACCAATGCTGCGCACCTCGCTCAGCACTTGACTCAACGACAATGCCTGGTCGTCCCAGCGCAGGTGCAGTCGATGACTGGACAGGTTCAGCCGCGCCTCGATCACCGCGGGCAGCCCGCGCAGATGACGCTCGATCAACCAGCCGCACGCGGCGCAGGTGATGCCCTCGATCAGCAACGTGACTTCGGCCACCGTCGCTTGTCCGCAGACAGTACCTTCTTCACGCTGGGCGGAGATCCGTTGCAGGAGCCCGCTTGCCCGCGAACGGGGTCTGTCTGCGGCAGATGACTCGTCTGGCCGACCGCCATACGCGGGCAAGCGCGCTCCTGCCGCCTTTTCCGCTCGACCGGGACCTGTACGTTCGCGCGCCTCAGGGACACGGTGGACGAACGCTTGCTGTACGTCGGGGCGGTCGTAGAGCGCCTGTTCGTCTGCTGGCGGAACGGGCAGCGCCTGGGGTGAAGTCGAGGCTTCACTGCGGTGCCGGTAATAGCTTTCCAGCCCGCCGGCGACGATGGCATGGGCCACCGCCTGACAGCCGGGGCAGCAGAATTCACGCGCCTGGCCGAGTACCGGCGTGACAAACCGACTGCCCGGGGGAACGGGCAACGCGCAGTGATAGCAAGCGAGCGGGGTTTTCACGTCAGTGCCTGTCCGCGCCTTGAATCGGCTCGTCGCCCAGCGTCAGGCGCTGTCCGGGAGTGATTCTTTCTTCCTCGAACAAACGCCATACCCGACCGTTTTCCACCCCCAGCAATTCAACGAAGCGCCGCCCCTCGACACGGTCGCTCAACTGTCCGACGTAACGCCCCGGCTGGGAAGGATTGCGCGCGGGCACGACCTTGCGGTCCTTGTCCGGTTGGGTCGGTGAGATCAGGTTCAGCACCAGTGTCTCCGGCTGACTGGCGCCGCTCAAACGCACGTCGACTTCGCCGGTCAGCTCATCCACGCCGACGCTGGCGCTGAGGTTGAGGGCATGGGCGAACAGTTCGCGGTCAAGGGCGCGATTGATGCCTTTTCCGGCCTCATAATAATTATCGGTGACGAGGTTATCCGGGTGGGTGACGGCAATGGCCACCATCGCCAGCGTCAGCCCCACTGAGCAGGTCAAAACGCCAATGATCACCCACGGCCATAGATGCCGGTGCCAAGGACTTGCTGCGGGGGTGGCGTTCATCTTCAGCCTCGGTCAGCGAGTGGAGGGGCCGATGAAACGGCTCTTGGCGTGGACGTCGGTGTCGCGGCTGTTGGAACGGTCAGCTGCGGTGTCTTTGAGGGTAAAAATGACTTCTTGGCTGCCCGCCGGCAGCTGTTCAGGCGCGACCGACAGTTGCACCGGCACGCTGACGATTTCGCCGGCGGGCACCTTTACTGCTTGGCCGCCTTGCAGCTTCAGCCCGGGCAGCCCCGAGGCGTCCAGCGCATAGGTATGGTCAAGCTGATCCTTGTTGATGATCTTCACGCTGTACACGTTTTCGATCCGGCCGTCGGCGCTTTCCCGGTACAGCATGCGGTCCTTGCTGACATCCAGCCCCACCAGCGGGCGCGTCATGAACGCGCCGGTCAGCAGGCCGATCATGATGAGCAGCACCGCGCCATAGCCGATCAGCCGAGGCCGCAACCGGCGGGTCACTTGCCCGGCGAGGGCGTGCTCGGTGGTGTAGCTGACCAGCCCGCGGGGGTAGTTCATTTTGTCCATAACCGTGTCGCAGGCGTCAATGCACGCCGCGCAGCCGATGCAGGCGATCTGCAAGCCGTCGCGGATGTCGATGCCGGTGGGGCAGACCTGCACGCACATCGTGCAATCGATGCAGTCGCCGAGGCCCCGGGCCGGGTAGTCCAGGTCCTTTTTTCGCGCACCGCGTGGCTCGCCGCGTCGTGGGTCATAAGAGACGATGAGGGTGTCCTTGTCGAACATCACGCTCTGAAACCGCGCATACGGGCACATGTGGATGCACACCTGTTCGCGCAGCCAACCGGCATTGGCATAAGTGGCAAGGGTGAAAAAGCCCACCCAGAAATACGCCCAGCCGTCGGCCTGACCGATGAAGAAGTCGCCCAGCAATTCACGGATCGGCGAGAAGTAACCGACGAAGGTCAGCCCGGTCGCCAACCCGATCAAGACCCAGAGGCTGTGCTTGACGGCCTTGCGCATGAAGGTATTGCCGGTCATGGGCAACTTGTCGCGTTTGATGCGCTGGTGCCGGTCGCCCTCGGTGAGCTTTTCGCACCACATGAAGACCCAGGTCCATACGCTTTGCGGGCAGGTGTAGCCGCACCAGACGCGTCCGGCCCAGACGGTAATGAAGAACAGGCCGAAGGCGCTGACGATCAGGATCCCTGACAGCAGGATGAAATCCTGCGGCCAGAACGTTGCGCCAAAGATGTAGAACTTGCGCTCCGGCAGGTTCCACCACACCGCTTGATGGTTGCCCCACTCAAGCCAGACCGTACCGAAGTACAGCAGGAACAGCAGCGCGCCGCCCGCCATGCGCACGTTGCGGAACAGCCCGGTGAAGGCGCGGGTGTAAATCTCTTCCCGCGGCGCATACAGGTCGACCGTGTCGCCTTGGCTATCTGTCGGCGGCGTGATGTTGTGCAGCTCAATCCGGTCATTCATGGAAGCGTCCCATGACGGTGGAGCATGGAGATAAAGCACAGCGCTGGAGCGGTGGGCGCATGGGAGGAAGTTTGCAGCTGGCTGATCATTGCGGTGAGTCTGGCGGTGTGTCCGCCGGTTTGCCTTCGTGGGACAGGCTGTAGACGTACGCCGCCAGCAGATGAACCCGGTCATTGCCTTGCAGCACCGCTTGGGCGGGCATCTGGCCCTGGCGACCGTACTGAATGGTCTGCTGCAGTTGCGCGAAGCTGGCCCCGTAAATGAATCCGGCCGGGTGGGTGAGGTCAGGTGCGCCCAACGCGGCGACGCCTTTGCCTTGCGGGCCATGGCAGGCGCTGCAGGTCGTGGCGTAGATCTTCTGTCCCGCGGCCGGGTCTGCCTGGGCATCAGCGGGCAGGGCACGGCCCGCCAGCTGAGCCAACACGTACGCCGACACGTCCCGCACGGCCTGTTCGCCGAACACTGCGCCCCATGCCGGCATGACCGCGTGGCGTCCCGCCATGATGCTGGTTTTGATGCTTTGCGGGTCACCGCCCCAGCGCCAGTCGGCGTCGGTCAGGTTGGGGAATCCGTAAGCGCCCTTTGCGTCGGAGCCATGGCACACGGAACAGTTGGAAGCGAACAGCCGGCCGCCCATCTTCAGCGCTTGAGGATCCTTGGCCACTTCCTCAATGGGCATCGCAGCGAATTTGGCGAAGATCGGCCCGAAGCGCGCCTCTGACTGAGCCATTTCCTTCTCCCACTCGTGCACGCCGGTCCAGCCTGTGGCCCCGTCGGAAAACCGGATTTTCTTGTCGTTGTCCGCGTAGTCATAGCCCGGCAACAGGCCCGCCCAGTTGCCCAGGCCGGGGTACAGCGCAAGATAACCCAACGCGAAAATCAGGGTGCCCACGAACAGCAGAAACCACCACCTGGGCAACGGGTTGTCGTACTCCTCGATGCCGTCGAAGGCATGGCCGACGGTTTCATCCGTGGTGTCGACGCGCTGGCCTTTGCGGGTGGCAAACAGCAGCCAGGCCATCGCGAAAATCGTACCCAGCGTCAACACGGTGACGTACAGGCTCCAGAAGGTGCTCATTCCTTTGATCTCCTTGCGGTCTGTTGCGACGCCTGGGCCTGCGCCTGCTCATTGCGGTTGAGCGGGTGGGGCGCCTGAGGCTCATCGGCAAACGGCAGCAGCCTGGCATCGTCGAATTCAGCCTTGCGACGCGGGCTGTACACCCATAACGCCAGGCCGATGAAGGCCACCATCACTACAACAGTGCCCAGGCCTCTAATCGTTCCGATGTCCATGGCGATCACCGTTTGCTCTTGATGAGGGTGCCCAGGCCCTGCAGGTAGGCCACCAGCGCATCCATTTCGGTCTTGCCTTTCACCGCTTGCGCGGCACCGGCGATGTCGGCATCGGTGTAGGGCACGCCGAGGCTGCGCAGCACTTGCATCTTCTTCGCGGTCTGCTGGCCGTCGAGCGGCGTCTCGGCGAGGAAGGGGTAAGCCGGCATGATCGACTCCGGCACCAGGTCGCGCGGGTTGTACAAGTGCGCGCGGTGCCAGTCATCCGAATAACGACCGCCCACCCGCGCAAGGTCCGGCCCGGTGCGTTTGGAACCCCATAGAAACGGGTGATCCCAGACACTTTCGCCCGCCACCGAATAATGCCCGTACCGTTCGGTTTCGGCGCGCAATGGCCGGATCATCTGGGAATGGCAGCCCACGCAACCATTGGCCATATAAACGTCGCGGCCTTCGAGCTCCAGCGCCGGGCGTGGCGTCATGCCCTCGACCGGCTGAGTGGTGACGTCCTGAAAAAACAACGGGACGATTTGCGTCAGCCCGCCAATGGCAACGGCAAGGACCATGAAGATCGACAGCAGGCCGATGTTCTTCTCGAGTGCTTCGTGTTTGATCATCAATGCGCCCCCACGACGGCGATCTGTGCGGCCGCTTGCGCCTCATCCCTGTCCGCTGCGCGAATCGTGCGGAACACGTTGTAGGCCATGAACAGCATGCCACTGGCGAAAATCGCCCCGCCCAGCGCGCGCACGATGTAGCCGGGATGACTGGCCTGCAGCGCCTCGACGAATGAATAGGTCAGCGTGCCGTCGTCATTGATTGCACGCCACATCAAGCCCTGAGTGATGCCGTTGACCCACATCGAGGTGATGTAGAGCACGGTACCGAGGGTGGCCAGCCAGAAGTGGGTATTGATCAGCGCCACGCTGTGCATCTGCGCACGGCCGTAAAGCCTGGGGATCATGTGGTAAACGGCGCCGATGGAGATCATTGCCACCCAGCCCAGCGCGCCGGCGTGAACATGGCCGATGGTCCAGTCGGTGTAGTGGGAAAGGGAGTTGACGGTTTTGATGGCCATCATCGGCCCCTCGAACGTCGACATGCCGTAGAACGCCAGCGACAGCACGAGAAAGCGCAGGATCGGGTCGGTGCGCAATTTATGCCACGCGCCGGACAAGGTCATCATGCCGTTGATCATGCCGCCCCAGCTGGGCACCAGAAGGACGATCGACATCACCATGCCCAGCGACTGCGCCCAGTCCGGCAGCGCCGTGTAATGCAAGTGATGCGGCCCGGCCCAGATGTACAGGGTGATCAAGGCCCAGAAGTGCACGATCGACAGGCGATAGGAGTAGATCGGCCGTTCGGCCTGCTTTGGCACGAAGTAATACATCATCCCGAGAAACCCGGTGGTGAGGAAAAAGCCCACGGCGTTGTGCCCGTACCACCACTGGATCATGGCGTCCGTGGCGCCGGCGTACGCCGAATACGACTTGAACAGGCTCACCGGCAGCGCGATGTGGTTGACGATGTGCAGCATCGCGGTGACCACGATGAAGGCGCCATAAAACCAGGTGGCGACATAAATGTGTTTGGTCTTGCGGTTGACGATGGTGCCGAAAAACACGATGCCGTAGGTGATCCAGACGATCGCCAGCAGGATCGCGATCGGCCATTCGAGTTCGGCGTATTCCTTGGTGGTGGTGTAGCCCATCGGCAAGGTGACGATGGCGCCGATGATCACCGCTTGCCAGCCCCAGAAGTGAAAGGCGGCCATGCCGTCGGAAATCAGCCGCGTCTGGCAGGTTCGCTGGACCACGTAGTAGGAGGTGCCGAACAGCGCGCAGCCGCCGAACGCGAAAATCACCAGGTTGGTGTGCAGAGGGCGCAGCCGGCCGAAGGTGGTCCACGGCAGACCGAAGTTCAGATCAGGCCACACCAGCTGAGAGGCGATGAACACGCCCAGGCCCATGCCGATGATGCCCCAGACCACCGTCATGATGGCGAACTGGCGGACGACTTTGTAGTTATAAGCAGTCGGGTTCGGTGCAGTGCTCATTTCAGGTCCCACGGTGTGTATTAAAGAGTGGTAACGCCCGCACCCTCAACGGCGCCTGGGCCTGCTGCGCAATGGCGAAGGCGAGGGCGAGGCAATGCTGGGCGCAGCACACGCAGACACACAGGCGCTTTAGCGCAGGGCGTATCTGGCTGAGTGGTCTGAAAGAGAGAAGACAGGTCGAGCAGGATCGCGCGCGTGAGTGGGAGGGATTGGATACAACCCTGCGGGTGAAAACAGTGCTGTGCTGTTTGTCTGCAAGAGGGCTGCGGTGCCGTGCACAATCTTATTGCCTGGCCTGTGGCTAGCTGTCGCCGGTCCACTGTGCGGGCACAGCTTAGACGCGATTGATCGCGGAGGGAAGGCTTGAAAACGACCGCTGCGACACTTGGCCGCGCTGGGAGTGAAGTTGCCGCGTCCCGCACGGGACGCGGCGATCAACCATTTCCGGAGATAGCTGAAACGGTTCTCCGCCTGCCGTTCCTGAGCATCTTGAGAGCGTTTCTAATGCAAAGTTGTATACAAAAAGCCGCTGACATTGTCACTTTTATCTGCCCAAAAATATTTGGCCCGAGCTGGCAGAAGACCGGCGATCGTCACGGGTAATCGTCCGGCGCGGACAAAAAGCATGTTCCGTCGATGAAACCGCCCGGTTGTGTGCAGGTTGGGGCGCTCAGGGTTCGGTGCTTCTTGCCGAAGTGCCAGGACAGACTAACGGCCGGGAGCTGAACCCTTGCTGTCGCAGAGTACATGGCACGCCGGCATGGACAATATGAGCAGCGTTGTTGCCCGCCATTGCCCCGACCTCCTGAACCATGGCCCATAATGTCCGCCGTAGCGCCCGGCGCGGTGTCCGGGCGTTGAGCAATTCAAGAGAAAAGGTCCCCATGAGCAAGGCACACTCAGTCAGCAACAACGCCCAGGCATGCGCTCAATTGGCAGAGCAACACGGCTGGTTGTGGAATGCGCCCACCGGGACGGCGACGAACCCGGGGGCCACGTTGATCCTGGCCCACGGCGCGGGCGCGCCGATGGACAGTGACTTCATGAATGACGTGGCCGGGCGTCTTGCCGCGTTGGGCGTCGGCGTGCTGCGCTTTGAATTCCCGCACATGGCGCAGCGCCGGATCGACGGACGCAAACGGCCGCCCAACCCACAAGCCAGGCTGCTGGACAGCTGGCGTGAGGTATACGCCGCTGTGCGTTCGAGTGTTGAGGGGCGTCTGGCAATCGGTGGCAAATCCATGGGCGGACGCATGGCCAGCCTGATCGCCGATGACGTGCAGGCCGACGCCTTGTTCTGCCTCGGCTACCCGTTTTACGCGGCCGGTAAACCGGAGAAGCCACGCGTCGCGCACCTGGCGGAGTTGCAAACGCCAACGCTGATTGTGCAGGGCGAGCGAGATGCGCTGGGCAACCGCGAGACGGTTGAAGGGTACACACTGTCGAAACAGATCGACGTGCATTGGGTGCCGACCGCCAACCACGACCTCAAACCGCTGAAATCGTCGGGTGTCACGGCTGAGGCGTGCATGCAGGAGATGGCGGAACTGATCGCGGGCCGCCTGGCGAGCTGAAGGGTCAGGGATGGCGCGTAGGGTGGTGCGTTGTAATCGGAAGACGCCGTCTCGCGACGACGTCTTTGAGCCTTGTAGTCAGGCGCTCAAGCCTGACCGCCTGACAACAGAGTGGATTAGCGAATCGCGACGCCCAGGCTGTTGTTGATGTGAAGCAACTTGAAGTCCTGGCCGGTATTGAGGTTCTTGACGTAATACCACTTCGCCCCAAATACGTTCTTCGCCACCGTGGAAGACCAATAGTTGGCGTTGCCCATCGGCCAGCGGTTGCCGTAAGCGTTGTAGATCTCGATCAGCTCGTGAATGCTCGGGATCCGCGCGCCAATGCGGGACGCTGCGTTGGAGACTTGGGTGAGATTGCCCGAGCCGACGCCGTGGCATTCGATGACGCCGGTGACGGAGACGGTAAAGCTCTGCTTCTCGCCCGCCGCATCGATGACCGTGATCGTCGCCACGCCGTTGCCGCGTACCGACGTGAGACCGGAGGCATCGACGACCGCCACCTTTAGGTCGCTGCTGGAATACGTATAAGGAGGACGACCGCCACTGGCCGGGCGGAGCACCGTGGTACCGCTCGGGAACGCCGCCGGCAGCAGGCCCGGATAACCCGGGACAAGGTAAACCTTGCCGGCCAGCGTGACCGGCGAGGTGTCGAACACCATGCCTTCGATGATCGACAACTCAAGCGGCTCAGACGCCATGTCGGTTCCGTTGCGAGTGACGATGTACGTCAACGTGGCAGTGCCGCCCGTATCTGCCTCAATGACAGCTTTCGGTACGCCGAACACCAGTTCGGACAGATCGCCAACAGGCGTGACATTGGTTTCAAACGTCTGCTCGCCCACCCAGCGCACGCGCACGAGGTCTTGTTGCTCCATGGCGCGATAGCTGACGCGCACCACCGCATCGGGACCTGCGATCAGAGAGGGACGCAGAACGCCGTCCGGCCCCACGGAGTCCACGGTGGGCGCCGGCAACACCAGTGCCGCGCTCATGATCTTCAGGTCAAGCCGGGCCGATTCCTGCACGGTCCCGCTGGCGCGCGTCACGCTGTAGGTGACCACGACATTCTGGCCGTCGTTGGCCACTACCACGCTGTTGGAGAACACGAGGGCGAACGCCTTGCCGGCGTCGGTGGCAGAAATGAGTTTTTCCTGGCTTTCGTTGCTCTTGGGGCCTTTCCACCGTGCAGTCACGATTTCGCCTTCGCGCAGATTAGCCGATGCACCGATCACCAGCGTAGCGCCGTTCGAGGCATTGGCCGGGTCCAGGATATGGCCGTTGGCTTCGAGGATCACCGGGTCGGGCAAAGGTGTCAGCACCGACAGTTGCAGGTCGATCATCACCGGCTCGGACACCATCGATACATTGCCCGCGCGGTCCGTCACGGTGTAGGTCACGGCTGAGCTTTGCCCGTCGGCCTGCTCCAGAAATGCACGGGTGAAGTCCACCATGACCCGGTTCAGGCCCATGTCGTCTGCATCGACAACCGTCATCGGCCCTTCGGCCGCGCCCCAGTAGGTATGGATTTCGTCACCCGCGGCCATGCCGGTGTAGCCGGCGATCTTGCCGGGAAGCGAGTTGCCCAGGTCTTCCAGCTCGGAGGAGGTCAGGGTGTTTTGAATGGTGTCCGGGAAGATGATGGGGGCGAGTTGCGGGGCGCCGGGGGCGGTTTGGTCGATTTGGATTGTGATAGCGTCGGACCGGTCATACCGCATATTGATCGGATTCATGATTTCGTAAGCCAGGCGATGGTTGCCTTCGACCAGATAAGCTTGAGGGATTTCAAGAGTGAGCAGGTCGCCTGGAACTTCGCTATCTAACGTCATCAGGGAACCAATACGCTCATCGTCCCACAGCAGCTGACAAGTGTATCCGGGGCGAGCGCCATTCCATACTTCAAACTGAACCGGGACTGGGCCAGCGAGCTGGCTCGTTGTCAGCAGCCCGTCTGGAAGTGCGCCGGGTACAGCGGGCGCGACTAGATTTGTTAGTGTTTCACTGGAAATCATGTTGGCCATTTTGTTAATCCTTTATTATGGCGATACAAAGAGCGCGGGCCAACGTGGCCCGCGGTTTAAAGTTAGAGTGAGCAGGTTATCTCAGCCGGATCCAACATATTTACGATGACCCGGGTGGTTTTCGAATTGGCGGGACTTTGATTGCTGCCTTCACTCGGCTCAACTTTGAAAGTTGCTTCGGCGAAGCCAGTACAAATGGTTCGTACGTTTCGATGAGGTACCGTAAAGACATACCCATTGGCAATGTCGTCATCATCGATTCGTCGTGATGCCGTGAAACTCGCAGCGTCGATGGGATTGTTAAAATCGTCGAAGCCTTTGAATGTGAGCGTTACCAATTGATCACGTGAGATATTCACATAAGGCGGGATGGTTACGTCAGCGCCATCAGGGTTTTCGTTAGGCCCCAGGACGCCAGTCGTGGTCAGATTAAACGTGGGTCCCTCGAGCCCATCTGGACCTCCGGGTAGTTCTTCTTTAGATCTGACGACTACAAGTTGCACTGGACTAGATGTGGCGTTTGGATTGCCGAAGCGAGAGATTTTAAAACTGACAGGGATCTCGGCGCCCGTGCCTTGAGCTTTGATGATTTCATTGGAAATTGGAATATTCAGTTCGCGGGCTGCGGTGACGTCGCTGGCTTTGATCTGGTACCACTGGGCTTCAACTTGATCACCCCAGTGAAGATCGATATCGTCTCCATTTTGGAGGTCCATATTCCATTTGATGAGGCCGCGTGCACTGAGCTCGTAGTCGTCTTCGTCAATAAAGTTATCTTCAATATTGGGTCCGGATACGCTTGTCCCTTTTACTACAATGGCGCTAATCGGCGCCACAACCGGTCGTGTCAGAAATACCTCGATCATGCTGTCCAGCGAACTGCCCACAATCTGATCCGCTCGCCAGACTTCGTAGCTCACTTGAACCATCCCTTCCGGGAAGGTCTCAATGGTCTTGAACGGAACCCTTAGCGAAAGAACAATATCGTTTGATTCATCGCCAGGCGAGATTTCTACCGACGTCATTCGGATCTCTCCCCAATACAGCCTGATGCTATCGAAGGCGCTGGCGTCCGGATAATGAGGGATATCAACGCGTATACCTGTTTGAGCCTCGTTGAAATCGATCAGACTGCCAACACCTTCATCAATAACAGGGGCGGGGAAGTCGGTGGGCGCGTCTCTAAGTTTGAGCACGACGGTGGCAGGGTTCGAGAGCATTGATGGATTTCCCGCTCTATCAAATACTTGGTACTTAACAACGTGAGGCTCTTCGCCTATTGAGTCCAGAAACTCGCGAGAAAACTCCAGTTTTACCTCATCCAGTCCCACGTCGCTTTCATTCACCACTGCCTCTGGACCGGGGATGTCACCCCAATAGGTTTTAATCAGGTCGTGCTTTGCCATACCCGTGTACCCGGCCACGTGGGCGGGCAGCACACCGCCCAACGCGGCCAATTCCGCAGAGGTCAATCCACCTTCGATCTCTTTCGGGAATTGGATCGACGCCAATTCAGGTGCACCCGGCGGGGTTTTATCAATGATCAGCGTAAAGGCCGGTGAGGTTTTGGACACTTGGTTTGCCGGATTGGTTACCTCGTAAGCGACGGTATGCTCCCCCTCGCGCGTCAGGAGCTGGGTTTCAATTTCCAGTGTGATTGGCTCTCCAACAATAGCGTCGTCGCTAATAACCTTCAGGGAGCCTGTGGTTTTTGTATCGTAAACCAATTGATACGTATAACCCGGACGGGCGCCGTCCCACACTACAAAATCGATGACGATGGGTGCGGTTAGCATACTAATGGGTACCAAGCCAAAATCGTCCGAGTCATGAAATGCTCCCTTGATATCGGGAGGCATTAATGAGGGATCCAGTTCGGAACCGAGGGGGTTACGAATAACAGTAGGGGTGTAAATGTCATTGTTCATGAGATTTCCTTTGTCATTTATTATTGAATTCGATCGTTTGGTTTGTGCTGATCTGATGTCAGTTCACGTATAAGACGTAATAGAGCTATTGATCGTGTGTCAATATTTTTTTATATGAATTTCTTCGAGTGTCGGAAGCACGCAAGCGGCCGTCAGGTCGATTTTTATTTATTATTTCTGGGTGGTCGCAATGTGAGACAGGTATCACGAAGATTTCAGAAAACTCCTACAGATTTGATGCTGACGAATCGATGTCCAGTTTTATTCCACACGTGGATGCTGCTCAGTCCGATATATGAGGAATATCCATGCAGCCTTCAATGTCAAAACGCTTAAATACCACTTTGGGAGCCTGTGCCCTTAGTTGTCTTTACGCTTCTAGCGCCAATGCTTCCTTCGTAAGCGGCACAAATCATTTTCTGGTTTCTGAAGTGCAGAAAAACGAGAGATCTAGAGACGTCGAGCATTCACTGATGCAGGTGGTCGCTGACGAAGAACTGACCATCGATGCCTCGGTGCCGGCTGACTCGTACGATTTATACGATGATGCAGTGTTGAATATTGTGGGTGGTGGCGAGGCAAGCGCTGTTGATGCAGATAGTTCTCACGTTAATGTTAGAGGTGGTGTGATCACGTCAGGGCTTTTTTTGACGTTTAGCAAAGCCGCTGTCATCGACAGTGAAATCAGCAACGCGGATGGCTTTGGCATATCCATTGGTGCATCAGGGAACAGGATAGGGTACGGCTCTGATGTAAGCCTCATGTCGAGCTCCGTTTCAGGTAAGGACTATGCGATAGGGTTGGGTTTATATGGTGCAGTGCAACTCAATGATACTGAGGTCCGGGGGTTGTCCGAAGACAGTAGCGGGATACTCGCTGCGAATGGAAGGTTGGATGCGCGTGAAGGGAGTCACATATTCGGTGGTGTCAACGGCGTAGAAATTATCGATGGTTATGATTTTTATCCCCCCAGCCCAGAAGACCGACGCACTCAGATTCTTCTTAATAACTCGAGCATAGAAGGCGGTACCGGCGCTGCGATAAAAGTGCACAGACCAGACAAATACGCGACCGAGGCAAACATTCTGGTTGAGAACAGGGCAGAGTTGCGCGCCGGCAATGGCAGACTTTTGGATGTTCAGGACGGAAGCATCGTCAATCTTTGGGTCGATGACAGTGAGTTGAGAGGTAATCTCGTTGCAGATGAATCGAGCGCCCTCAACGTGACGTTGCGCAACGGTGCTCAATTGACGGGAGGACTGATAAACGTGAACACCTTCACGCTGTCCTCCGGAGCTCGTTGGAATTATGTGGGAGGTAACGATATCCGGGAAGTGCATCTGGACGACGGTGTGGTCGCATTCTCGGATGGCACTCATCAAGTTCTCTCTGTGGGCAGCCTTTCGGGTTCTGGCGTTTTTGACATGCGCATCAACCTGGACAATGGCACCGGTGATTTGCTGAGCGTGAACGGCGAGGCGACGGGTCGTTATCGTTTGCGTGTCCAGAACACCGGGCTCGAAGCTGTGCCGGCGGAGTTCGACCCTTTGCGGGTGGTTCATACCGAGAGCGGCGATGCCGAGTTCGGGCTGGTGGGCGGTCGTGCGGACCTCGGGGTGTATTCGTATGGGCTTGAGCGGCAGGGCACGGACTGGTTCATCGTTGGCGAGGGCAAGGAAATCAGCCCGTCCACCCAGAGTGCGCTGGCGTTGTTCAATACTGCACCGACGGTGTGGAACAGTGAGCTGACGACGCTGCGCAGCCGTATGGGTGAGGTTCGCGGTCAGGCGCAGGGCGGTGGCTGGATGCGCACGTATGGCAGCCGTTTCAATGCGTCTCTGGACTCCGGTGTTGACTACAGCCAGAAGCAGCAAGGACTGTCGTTCGGAGCCGACGCGCCGGTGCCGGTCGGCAACGGCCAGCTGTTGCTCGGGCTCATGGGCGGTTATAGCAAGTCGGACCTGGACATCGGCCGAGGGACTTCCGGCGAAGTCGACAGTTATTACGTGGGCGCCTATGGCACCTGGTTGTCGGAAGGCGGCTATTACGTGGACGGTGTGCTGAAACTCAACCAGTTCCATAACGAGTCGAAGGTGGCGATGAGCGATGGCACCAAAGCGAAGGGCGACTACAGCAGCAAGGCAGTCGGCGGATCGCTGGAGGTTGGCAAGCACATCACCCTGAGCGACGCGTATTTCGTGGAGCCGTTTGCGCAGGTGTCCAGCGTCTGGATTGATGGGAGCAGCTACACCCTCGACAACGGCATGCAGGCCAAGACCCGTCAGACCCAGTCGGTTCTTGGCAAAGTCGGCAGCACGGTAGGCCGCAGTTTTGCCATGAAGGACGGTGGCGTGGTCAAACCCTATGCGCGGCTGGCGCTGGCCCAGGAGTTCAGCCGCAGCAATGACGTCAGCGTGAACGGGCAGCGTTTCGACAATGACCTGTTCGGCTCCCGCGCGGAGCTGGGCGCCGGTGTTTCGGTGTCGTTGTCTGAGCACCTCCAGGTGCATGCTGATTTCGATTACATGAAAGGTGAACATGTTGAGCAGCCTTGGGGTGCCAATGTGGGTCTGCGCCTGGCGTTCTGACGCTCGCGTGGGTTGATTGAAAAAGCGGTATGAGCCCGGACTTCAGTGATGAAGCCCGGGCTTTTTTACGCTGGGCGCCAGGCATAGAGTCTCGGCGCCTGGCGCATCAGCTCACGGCTTGGGTTGGACCCGGCGACGTCGCGGCGGGCGGCCCGAAGGCGATGCCTTGCCCCGACGTTTGCTCTGGCGGGGCAGTTTGACGGTCAGCGTCTCCGAGATGCCGACGAGCTTGGTCCGCCGAACCACTTCATAGCGCACCTCGACTCGCCCGCTTTCGTAGTCCCCCAAGGCCTCGTTGTTCAGGTATTGAACCTGGCGTGGACCATTTCGCCCCTCGACTTTGCCAACCGTGGTGTAGAACGTGTTCTGGCCCCAGCGCAGCTTGAGGTGATCACCAAACCACAGCTTCGAGGAGCGCGGGATATTGATGTAAATGCCCATGTGCAACTGAGCTTCGGTAAGGGCATCCGCGTCGCCGCCGGTGATGTAGGGCGCGCTGAACACAGGCGTGGGGTTCGGATCTTGAGAATCGTGATGCCAGGGAAATCCCGGCACGTTCGCCAGATGCCCGACATAGAAGTGCGGATTCTCTGCCGCGCCCTGGCCGCTCGGCGGCTCGGCAATCAGATGCTCATAAAGCGGCACCGAAGATTTGCCGGCCGGTTTCTTCAGGTTTTTGCTGGCGGTATTTGCAATAGGCCCATTCTTGTCTTTGTTGGATTCATCGGGTGGTGACTGGAGTGTTGGTTGTATATCCATGTCATCTTCCATTGGAACTCCTTGATCAGATCGCTAGTGCGAGAATTACAGGGCTAAATGCCGTGAGCCTGTTTGTAGGATTGCGCGCTTCACGTGCCTATCATCGATTCCAAAAATAGTACTGTCAAACAAGCGCAATGCATGGGTTTGCGTGGCTTCTTTGAAAAATATTTGCTGTTGAATCACTCCTTGATATGTGAATGCGGCGTATTTCAAGGGTTTGAGCCCTCGATTTATATAAATATGTGTTCCGCGTAGTCTATAAAACTTTGATAGTCCATCAGACACTTCCTACGGATATGTAGGTTCTCTGGAACCTACATGCTGAAAATAAATTTAAATATTTTTCCGTGGTGGATTTGTTGACAGAACCTCCATGCATAAGCGTGGAGGTCGTAACCTTCGGTATTCAGATGAAGGGTGTATACGAGCCGTTACAATTGCACCGACACGAGGGTCGGCAGGCTGGTGATGGAGGTATTGCCTGCGCGGTCGGTCACGGCGTATTCGATGGACACCATTCCAGGTGCATGGGGTTGCAGGTGTTCGCGAGTGAAGCCGATCTCGACCGGACGCAATGTCAGCTCGTCCGCTGTCACCGTGTGGTTCGGGCCCGGGCTGCCGTTGAGCAGTGTCTGAACGACATCGCCCTGCTGCATGCCGGCGTAACCGGGCAGCAGACCGGTGAGCTGGTCGCTGAAGGTGGCGGTGGGGAAGATGAGGGGAGCGAGGAGGGTTGCGCCGGGTTGGGTGCGGTCTACTTTCAAAGTGATCGCCGGAGACGGAACGTGAGATTCGGAAAAAGGGCTTGATGCCATATAGGCCAGTTGGTAGGAGCCTTCCGATGCAAGCAGCTTTTGATCCAGCAATACCTCAACGATATCTCCAATGACATCCTCTTCAGTGATGGATCTAATATCCCCAACCCGATCGCCATTTAACATCAGCTGAAGATAATACTGGGGCTCCGCAGCTTCCCATACCCTAACGCCTACCGGGATCGGTTTTTCCAGATCTTCCTTATTAAGCAGGCCATCGCTAGCGCTAGCAATGCTAACCAATGGCGGGGTGAGTGGAATGGGTGCTCTGGCGTAGTCATTGCTCATGAGTTTCTCCGTCAACGCACTCTCTGTTTTCACATGTACGGAAAGTGCGCTTCATTAAAATGATTGGCGAGATCAACGATAATCCACCTCGTGGTGGTAACTATTTATCGTCTCTCAGCAATCAACTAATAGACTTCAACAAAACCTGTCAACAGCCGAACCTGTGTTCTTATCAAAAAAAACCAGCGTGCAATACTTTTCAGAAATGTCCTACTTATCTTCCATAACAAAAAAGCCCCGGCAGTGTCGCTGCCGGGGCTTTCTTATATCGCCGTGTTTATCAGCGGTTGAAGCGCTCCACCAGGGAGTACTGGGTATTGGCGGTTTGTGTCAGCTCTGCACTCAGCGTGGCAGAGCGGCGGGCTTCGTCGGAGGTCTGGTCGGCCAGGTGGGCGATGGTGCTGATGTTACGGCTGACCTCTTCGGCGACCGAGCTTTGCTCTTCGGTGGCTGCAGCGATTTGCGTGGTCATGTCGGTGATGTTGGCCACCGCGTCGCTGATGCCCACCAGCGCTCTGTCGGCTTCCATGACCTGCTCAACACCTTCTTCGGCCTGACGACGACCTGTGTTCATGGTCTGTACCGCGTTGTTGGCGGTGTGTTGCAGCTTGGCGATGAGGGAGTGGATCTGGCCTGTGGATTCAGTGGTGCGTTGCGCCAGTTGGCGGACTTCGTCGGCAACGACCGCGAAACCACGGCCCATCTCTCCGGCGCGTGCGGCTTCGATAGCGGCGTTGAGGGCCAGCAGGTTGGTCTGGTCGGCGATGCCTTTGATGACGTCGACGACACCGCCGATTTCGTCACTGTCCTTTGCCAGCTGGGTCACGGTCAGGCCGGTTTCCCCCACGGACGTTGACAGGCGCTGAATGGCTTCGCGGGTTTCGCTGGCAATCTCGCGACCCCGACGGGTCAGCTCGTTGGCCTGCTGCGTGGCATCGGCAGTGCGCTGCACGTGATTGGCGACTTCCTGAGTGGTCGCGGCCATCTGATTGACGGCGGTGGCGACCTGTTCGGTTTCGACGCGCTGGCGTTCCAGACCGCTGGAGCTGGCCTGGGCCAATGTGTCGGACTGCCGCGCCTGAGCATTCAGGTGCTCGGCGGTGTCCTGGAGCCGGGTCAGGCAGGTCTTCAATCGGGCTTCCTGGCTGAGGATCGACATTTCCAGGCGCGCCTGAGCACCACGACTGTCGGTGTACATCTGCGCGATCAGCGGGTCGGACGTGGTTTGCTCGGCCAGACGCAGCAGGCGCTTGAGGCCGCGCTGTTGCCAGCTCAGGCCCAGCAGACCCAGTGGCACGGAGAGCGCAGCGGCCAGCAGGAAGCCCCACGGGGAGTTCAGCCAGACGCCGATCAGAAAACTCAGCTGGCTGACCAGAATGAACGGCAGCCAGTCCTGCAACATCGGCAGCCATTTGTCACGGCCTGGCACAGCGGTCTTGCCGCTGTTGAGGCGTTTGTAAAGCGCTTCGGCGCGGCGGACCTGTTCGGCGGTCGGCTTGATGCGCACGGACTCGAAGCCCACCACCTGTTTGTTCTCGAAAACCGGGGTCACGTAGGCGTTGACCCAGTAGTGATCGCCGTTCTTGCAGCGGTTTTTGACGATGCCCATCCACGGCAGGCCCTGCTTGAGCGTGGCCCACATGTGCTCGAACACCGCAGACGGCACGTCGGGATGGCGCACCGTATTGTGCGGGGAGGTGATCAGCTCATCTTTGGAAAAACCGCTGATTTCTATGAAGGCGTCGTTGCAATACGTAATGACGCCGCGCGCGTCAGTGGTGGAAATCAACCGTTGCTGCGCCGGGAAAGTCCGTTCGCGTTGGGTGACGGGCTGGTTATTTCGCATGAGCTATTCGATCCAGGAAGGCTTTGACGAGTTATCGGCCCGAGGCAACAAAAATTAAGTTTTTGTGAACTGCGTCATGCTGCGGATGTGCTCGTACGTCTCAGCGGTCAAACGTCGGGTATGTCAGCAGGCTGAAATGCAGCAGGTTCAGGCCAAAATGGGTGAGCACTGCCGCCGGCAGCCCGGCGAGACGATAGGCGACTCCATAGCCCAGGCCTGCCATGCCGGTCAGAAGTGCCCATTCCCACCCGGCACCCACGTGGGCCATCCCAAACAGTGCCGACGCCAGGAGGATCACGACAGCGTCATGGTAAGGCAGCCGCCGTAAGCATCTTTGCAGGCCGCCCTGAATGTAGCCTCTGAATAGCAGCTCCTCCGTTAGAGAAACCAGCAGAAGATTGTTGACGGCCCAGATGCCTGCCTGCTCCGGCCACTTCGGTGACCAACCGACGATCCCCATCACAACAGCGGCGTTTAAACAGAGGGCGGCAGTGACTGGCAGGGTGATTGCCGTCACGACTGCCCAGCGCCGTGGATTGAACACGATAAACACCCAGGGGCAGGCCAGCGCGATCCACACGCCGATGAGGGGTTTGTCGAGATGCAAGTACATCGAATACGGCGAGGCTTCAGGGCTGAGACGCTCGCCGGCGATCACCCTGGCGCTGAAAAACCCCGGCAGCCAGTGGCTGGCAAGCCCCGCCGTGAGGGCAATGAACAGCAGGTGGCCAAAGGCCCGAACGGCAGGGTGCGGGAATCGGTTGACGCACATCCAGGCCATGACCAGCAAAGCCAGGGTGACGACCACCGGAACGCTCAGTTGGCCGTACAGCAGGGCAACGCTGTAGCCAACAGATAACAGGAAGAGGGCAGTCCAGCGTTGCGCCGACATGGCGTCATCCTTGGATGTCGGAAAAGGCTGGCGATTCTAGCGTTTAGTAAACGCGGGTGTATGTCGGATCTTGAGGGTGTCGGTCCGAATATCGCGTCGATGGTGGATGATGCGGTGTAGGGCGTTTCCGACGATTGCTGGAGATCGTGCAAGCATCTTCCCGGCTAAAGCCGGTCCCACGGAAAGCATTCGCTGTTCCAGGACCAGCTCACCAATCCTCCTGGAAGCATGCGCTGTTCTGTGGGACCGGCTTCAGCCGGGAAGGGGCCATCAGCAGCAGTATCAATTCCTCATTGTCAAAGCTGACGTCTTCCCGGCTAAAGCCAATCCCACTGGAAGCATGCGCTGTTCAGTGGGACCGGCTTTAGCCGGGAAGGGGGCGATGCAGGCGCGGCGGGGTGTCCGCCGCGCTTGAATCAAGACGCGATCAACTGGCGCAGCACGTAGTGCAGAATGCCTCCTGCCTTGAAGTACTCCACTTCGTTGACCGTATCGATTCGACACAGCACGTCGATGTGGTCCTGCTGCCCGTTCTCACGTGTGATCTGCACGGCCAGGCTCATGCCCGGCTGCAGATTGGCACCGGTCAGGCCGGTGATGGTCAGCACTTCCTTGCCGGTCAAGCCGAGAGTCTTGCGGCTTTCACCGCTGCGTAACTGCAATGGCAACACGCCCATACCGACCAGATTGGAGCGGTGAATACGCTCGAAACTCTCGGCGATGACTGCTTTCACGCCCAGCAGATTGGTGCCTTTGGCGGCCCAGTCGCGGCTGGAGCCGGTGCCGTATTCCTGACCTGCAATGATCACCAGCGGCGTGCCTTCTGCCTGATAGCGCATTGCGGCATCGTAGATCGGCAGTTTCTCGTCGGTTGGCACGTGCAGGGTATAGCCGCCTTCTTCGCCGCCGAGCATTTCGTTGCGAATGCGGATGTTGGCAAAGGTCCCGCGCATCATCACTTCATGGTTGCCGCGCCGCGAGCCGTAGGAGTTGAAGTCCTTGTATTCAACGCCCTTGCTGCGCAGGTAGCGGCCCGCCGGGCTGTCCAGCTTGATGTTGCCGGCCGGTGAGATGTGGTCAGTGGTGACCGAGTCGCCGAGTACTGCCAGCACGCGCGCCTGCTGCACATCGGCAATGACCGGCAGGGGTCCGGCAACATCCTCGAAGAACGGTGGATGCTGAATGTACGTCGAGTCCGGCTGCCAGACGTACGTCGCTGCCTCAGGCACCTGGATGGCCTGCCACTGCTCATCACCCGCGAAGACCTCGGCGTACTCCTTGTGAAACATGCCGGTGCTGACGTTCATCACAGCGTCGGCGATCTCCTGCTGAGTCGGCCAGATGTCGCGCAGGTAAACCGGCTGGCCGTCCTTGCCTTCGCCCAGGGGTTCGCTGCTCAGGTCGATGCGCACACTGCCGGCCAGCGCATAAGCGACCACCAGCGGCGGCGAGGCCAGCCAGTTGGTTTTTACCAGCGGGTGCACGCGGCCTTCGAAATTGCGGTTGCCGGACAGCACCGACGCGACGGTCAGGTCCGACTGCTGGATGGCTTTTTCGATCGGGTCGGGCAGCGGCCCCGAGTTGCCGATACAGGTGGTGCAGCCGTAACCGACCAGATCGAAGCCCAGCGCGTCGAGGTATTCAGTGAGCCCCGCCGCGTTGTAGTAATCGGTCACGACCTTGGAGCCCGGCGCCAGTGAGCTCTTCACCCACGGTTTGCGCTGCAGGCCTTTTTCCACGGCTTTTTTTGCCAGCAAACCCGCTGCCATCATCACACTCGGGTTGGACGTGTTGGTGCACGAGGTGATCGCCGCGATCACCACCGCGCCGTTTTTCAGGCGATAAGTCTGGCCGTTGTATTCGTACTCGGCTTCGCCGACCTGCGCCGCGTTGCCCACCGCGACACCGCCGCCGCCTTCGCTTTCCAGCCGGCCCTCTTCGTGTTTGCCGGGTTTGAGTGCCAGGCCCAGGAAGTCGCTAAAGGCCTGGGACACATCGGGCAGGGCCACCCGGTCCTGCGGGCGTTTTGGCCCGGCGAGGCTGGCGACCACCGAACCCATGTCCAGCTCCAGTGCATCAGTGAACGCCGGTTCCTGGCCGGGCAGCCGCCACAAGCCCTGGGCCTTGCAATACGCTTCGACCAGTTGCACCGTTTCGTCCGGGCGCCCCGACAGGCGCAGGTAATCCAGGGTTACGTCATCGACCGGGAAGAAGCCGCACGTTGCGCCGTATTCCGGCGCCATGTTGGCTATGGTGGCGCGGTCTGCCAGTGGCAAATCCGCCAGGCCGTCGCCATAGAATTCGACGAACTTACCGACCACGCCTTTCTTGCGCAGCATTTGCGTCACCGTCAGCACCAGGTCGGTAGCCGTGATGCCTTCACGCAGTTTGCCGGTCAGTTTGAAGCCAATGACTTCGGGGATCAGCATCGACACGGGCTGACCGAGCATGGCCGCTTCCGCTTCGATGCCGCCGACGCCCCAACCCAGCACGCCGAGGCCGTTGATCATGGTGGTGTGGGAATCGGTACCGACCAGTGTGTCCGGGAAGGCGTAGGTGCGGCCGTCTTCTTCCTTGGTCCACACGGTGCGGCCGAGGTATTCCAGGTTCACCTGATGGCAGATGCCGGTGCCCGGCGGTACCACGCTGAAGTTGTCGAACGCATTCTGGCCCCAGCGCAAAAAGGCGTAACGCTCGCCGTTGCGTTGCATCTCGATGTCGACGTTCTCGCCGAAGGCCTTGTCGTCGCCAAACCGGTCAACCATCACCGAGTGGTCGATCACCAGGTCCACGGGCGACAGCGGGTTGATGCGTTGCGGGTCGCCGCCGGCCTTGGCCACGGCAGCGCGCATGGCTGCGAGGTCGACCACCGCTGGCACGCCGGTAAAGTCCTGCATCAGTACGCGCGCAGGGCGGTACTGGATTTCTCTTCGGGATTTGCGTTCGGTCAGCCAGTCGGCGATGGCCTTAAGGTCGTCACCGGTTACCGTGCGGTTGTCTTCCCAACGCAGCAGGTTTTCCAGCAGTACCTTGAGCGACATCGGCAGTTTGTCGAGATCGCCCAGCGTGCGCGCGGCATCCGGGAGGCTGAAGTAGTGGTAGGTTTTGTTGTTGACGTCGAGTGTCTTGAGGCTTTTCAGGCTATCGAGGGAGGGCATGACTGACTCCTTGACGGTCCGTGCAGCTCAGCGCGGACGGGCGAACGAACGGTAAGAAGGGCGTGTTTCAGCGCTCTGTGTGGCGCCTTTTATGTTCATTGAGTAGTACTGGACCCGCCGGCTGAGCCAGTGGTTCCTGATTCGGCTATCATGCGCCGCTTTCGAGTCATTGAGGTTAATCCTCATGTACAGCTTGCGCTGCGACCCGGTTCGTGGCGCGCGAGGAGACCGTCCTGTGAACACCCTTTTCATGCATTGCCGTCCCGGCTTCGAAAGCGAGGTCTGCTCGGAGCTTAGCGAGCACGCCGCGCGCCTTGAGGTGTCCGGCTACGCAAAGGCAAAGACCGACGCCGCCTGCGCCGAATTCATCTGCACCGAGCCCGACGGCGCCGAGCGGTTGATGAACGGCCTGCGTTTCCGCGAGCTGATTTTCCCCCGGCAATGGGCGCGTGGCGTGTTCGTGCAGTTGCCCGAAACCGACCGCATCAGCGTGATCCTTGAGCACATGGCCGGCTTCGTAGCGTGCGGCAGCCTGTGGCTGGAAGTGGTCGACACCAATGACGGCAAAGAGCTCTCGACCTTCTGCCGCAAGTTCGAGGCGCCGCTGCGCAAGGCCTTGGAGAAGGCCGGCAAGCTGGTGGACAACCCGAGCCTGCCGCGCCTGTTGCTGACCTTCAAAAGCGGGCGCGAAGTGTTTCTCGGGCTGGCCGATGCGAACAATTCGGCGATGTGGCCCATGGGCATCCCGCGCCTGAAGTTTCCCCGGGAAGCGCCAAGCCGCTCGACCCTCAAGCTGGAAGAGGCTTGGCATCACTTCATTCCCCGCGATCAGTGGGACGAGCGCCTGTCCGGCGACATGACCGGTGTGGACCTGGGCGCCGCGCCGGGCGGTTGGACCTATCAGCTGGTGCGACGCGGCATGCTCGTTACTGCGATTGATAACGGGCCGATGGCCGAAAGCCTGATGGACACCGGGCTGGTCCAGCACCTGATGGCGGACGGCTTTACGTTCAAGCCGCGTCAGCCGGTTGACTGGATGGTCTGTGACATCGTTGAAAAGCCTGCGCGCAACGCCGCATTGCTTGAAACCTGGCTAGGGGAGGGCCTGTGCCGCGAAGCGGTGGTCAACCTCAAACTGCCGATGAAGCAGCGTTACGCCGAGGTGCGACGTTTGCTCGAGCGTATCGAAGACGGCTTCAAGGCCCGCGGCGTCAAGGTGGCCATCGGCTGCAAACAGCTGTACCACGACCGCGAAGAAGTCACCTGCCACCTGCGGCGACTGGACATGAAGCGCAAGGCCTAAAGCCGGTGGTCTTGCACGGCGTGACGGCAGGGCGGCACCTGTAGGAGCCGGCTTGCTGGCAAACGCGGAGGGTCAGCCTGCATCTGCAGCGGCAGACAGCCGGATGGGGGTAACGCTGCACCTGTAGGAGCCGGCTTGCTGGCGAACGCGGTGGGTCAGCTTGCATCTACGGTGGCGGTAAGACCTGTTCGCGGGCAAGCGCGCTCCTACAAAGGAACACCGCAGCAGCCTGGCCCGATGGTGGTCCCCAAAGAAGAACATCGCCAACGCACAGGCAGTGCCGATGACCCCGCATCGTGGTGACTGGGTGACGGGATGATGGCGGTGTGCCGGGGTGCGCGGGATGACGTGGTAGCGGGGTGACGCGGTCACGCTGCACCTGTAGGAGCCGGCTTGCTGGCGAACGCGATGGGCCAGCTTGCATCTGCGCCAACAGCTGGCGAATCCGGTGGGCCAGGCTTGCATCCAGGGTGGCAGTGGGATTCATAATCCGCCGTGCGCGCCCGCGTGGCGAAGAATAGGCGAGAAGCAATGACTCCTGAACACAACCCACCGGACGCTGACGTCCTTATCATTGGCGGCGGCCTGAGTGGCACCCTGCTTGCCGTGCAGCTCCTGCGCCTGCCGGGTCAGCGACGGATCGTCATCGTCGAGTCGCGCAGCGAACTGGGGCGCGGCGAGGCCTACAGCGCCACCGAACTGGGCCACACGCTAAACGGCAACGCCGCGCGCATGAGCGTTGACCCGGACGACGCCGACGATCTCACCCGCTGGTTGACCGCCTACATCGCCTCAGGTGGCTGGCCGGAATCCGATCAGCAACATGTTCCGGTCGCCGAGCTGTTTCCCCCACGCGGCATCTTCGGGCTTTACGTCCAGCAACGCCTCGCCGAAGCCCAGGCCGTCGGCGAGCGCTTCGGCTCTACCGTCGAGCACGTGCGCGGCGAAGTCACTGACCTGCAAGTCGAGGCGTCCGGCGTACGCGTCAGCCTGGCCGGTCACACCGAGCCTTTGAACGGCCGCTTCGGCGTACTGGCCACCGGCATGTTCGCCGCCGCCCGTACGCCTCAACGCGACTCCAACGCCCTCAACGCCGCTGCCGTCGACCCCTGGGACGTCAATGCCATGCGTCAACTCGACCCTCGGGGCCGCGTGCTGATCATCGGCTCAGGCCTGACCATGGTCGACGCCGTGGTATCGCTTGAGCAGGCGGGGCATCGAGGCCCCATCGATGTGTTCTCTCGCCATGGCCTGCTGCCCCATGTCCGTCGACAACCGCCAACATGGCCGGATTTCCTCGGCGCCGACCACGCCATTCGCAGCACCCGGCAGTTGGTCCGGGCGTTGCGCGAACAATGCCGGCAGGCGGCAGAGCAAGGCATCGACTGGCAGGCGCCCCTCGACACCGTGCGCGTGCACATCCCACGGTTGTGGAGCCAGGCGACTGACCTGCAGCGCCGCCAGTTCGTACGCCATGTAAGGCCGTGGTGGGAGAGCCATCACCATCGCTCGCCACCGACCAGTGCGCAATTGCTGGATCGGCTGATTGCAGAAGGCCGCCTGCACGTGCATGCCGCATCGTTGCTCGACGTTGAAGACTCGCCGGCCGGGGAGGTGCGCATACGCGTGCGTTATCGCGGCCGGGAAGACGCCAGCACAGAACGCGGCACTGCGCTCATCAACTCCACGGGCATTCAGTACGACTGGCGGCGGGTCGACCGGGCATTACCGCGCAACCTGCTCGCACGCAGACTGATCAAGCCCGGCCCGCTGGCGCTGGGCATCGCCGCCGATGCCGGTGGCGCAGTGCTGGACGCAGAAGGCGCCGTTTCATCACGCCTGTTCGCCATGGGCCCCCCGTTGCGTGGCCTGTGGTGGGAAAGCACCGCCGTCAACGATGTCGCCTCGCAAGCCAAGGCGCTTGCCGCGCGATTGGCGGCAGCCAGCCTGTAACCGGGCGATGCATGCCAGGCACTGCCGGCCCGGAGGCAGTGCTCAATCCTGATCCAGCAACTGCGGCCCGGCGCCGCGCTCGCCCAGGCTGTCGCCGAAGTTGCGCAGCGGGCAGGCCTCCATCGACAGGCAGCCGCAGCCGATGCAGCCGTCGAGTTGGTCGCGCAGCGCGGTGAGGCGGTTGATCCGCTCGTTCAAGTCGGTTTTCCAGCGCTCGGACAGCCGGGTCCAGTCATCCAGACTGGGCGAGCGGTCCTGTGGCAGGGTTTGCAGCGCGGTCTGAATGGTCGCCAGCGGGATGCCCAGACGCTGAGCGGTTTTAATCAGGGCCACACGGCGCAGCACATCCCTGGGGTAGCGACGCTGGTTGCCGGCGTTGCGCTGGCTGCTGATCAGCCCTTTGGCTTCGTAGAAACGCAAAGCGGTGATGGCCACGCCGCTGCGTGCGGAGAGCTGGCCGACGGTAAGTTCGCGGGCAATTGGCGGGGCGTCGTGTCCAGGCATGCAATCTCCGAAGCTGGCAGAAGAAGCTTGACCTCAAGTTAACTGGAGGTTTTAACCTGCGCAGCATCCCGTGTCGGAGCTTGCATGGCAAGCGGCACTCCGGCGCAAGAAACGTATGGGCTACAGCCGGACCGCGCCCCATCCTGTCAGCACCCAACCGCCATCCCTGGAGAGCCCTCATGACCCCAGTTACCGCCCACCTTCCGTTCAGCCAGTTCGTCGAGTTTGCCGTGGACCCGCGCCATCAGGCAGGGCTGGTGGACGCGCTCAACGACCGATTCGAACGCTTCACCCGCACCTACCCCGGCTTTGTCTGCGCCAGTGTTCAGGTCAGCGAAGACCGGCGGCGGGTGCTCAGCCATGTGCAGTGGCTGTCAAAACGCGACTGCGAGCGCGCGTTTGAGAATGCCGAAGAAGGCGAGGCGGACATGTGGGGGCTGATTCGTCAGCACCGCGCCACCTCGATGACGTTCAACGCGTACGAAGTGGCCGCCCAAATCGTCGGACCGCGCCACAGCTAAGCTCGGATCAGCCTGGCTCGGCAGATCAGAACAACTTCGCTCGGGCCATAGCGTTACACCGACAAATGCAGCATGCGGTCGCCCTGGGTCTGTTCACCCGGACGGCGTTTGTTGACGGCCAGTTCGCCGATCTTGATCAGCCGCGCGCGCACGACGTTGCGGCTCAGGCCCAGCAGTTGGGCGGTGTGCACCTGGTTGTAATGGCTGAAGCGATACGCGGCCCGCAGCAAGGCGTCCTCGACCTTTTCGTGCAGCGCCCCGGCCTGTTCTTCGAACAACCGCTGGAACGCACGGGCCAGCAGCGCTTCGGTGGAATCGTCCACCGCCAGTGAAGCGTCCTCCTGACGTTCAAGGCGCAAATTCGACAGGCGCAGGTCGCTGGACTGAATGATCCCGTTGCGGCAGATCAGCAGGGTGTGGTGAATGACGTTTTCCAGCTCGCGGATATTCCCCGGCCAGCCGTAGGTGCGCAGCTTGTGCTCGGCCTCGGCGCTGATCTGGATCGGCCCGCAACCCAGTCGCTGGCTGTAAACCTCGATGAAGTGGCGGGTCAGCGGCATGATGTCGCCGGGGCGCTCGCGCAGCGTGCTCAAGACCAGATTGACCACGTTGAGACGGTAAAACAGGTCTTCGCGGAAATGCCCGGCGTTGATCGCGCGTTCCAGCTGCACATTAGTGGCGGCCAGCACCCGCACGTTGATCGGCGTACTTTTGCGCGAACCCAGGCGGACCACCTCGCGCTCCTGCAGCACGCGCAGCAGCTTGACCTGAATCGCCAGGGGCAAATCGCCGATTTCATCGAGAAACAGCGTGCCGCCGTTGGCTTCTTCAAACCAGCCGGCCTTGGCGCTCAGGGCACCGGTGAACGCGCCTTTCTCCTGACCGAACAGCTCGGCTTCCACCAGTGACTCGGAAAACGCGCCGCAATTGACGGCCACAAAGGGCTGATGACGACGGCTGCTCAGGTTGTGGATGTGGCGCGCCACCAGCTCTTTGCCGGTGCCGGTCTCGCCGATGATCAGCACGCTGGCGTCGCTGGGCGCGACTTGTTGAATATGGGCCAGCAGGGCCTGGGATCTGGGGTCTTCGAACACTTGCGCGGTGGCGCGAATGGACGTGGCCAGAGCCGGCGAGGGCGGAAGGGTCAGTAGTTGCATGTGGGTCACTTGTGGTTGGAACGGTAAGCTGGCTGCCATGAAGGACTCCTTGTCGCGGTCGCGCAGCACGCGGGCTATCCCTGCAGGAGCGACCGGGGGGGCGCTCCACTTTGCTCGCGATGGCGGCGGGTCACTGGAGCAAGGGGTGCAGATAGATCCCTATCGCGAGCAAAGTGGAGCGCCACCCCGGTCACTCCTACCGGGTGAGCGGTTGCGGATTTACTTCTGCGGTGGCAAATCGTTGGCGATCATCTCGCCGAACGGCCCGGTTAGGTTGGTGATGCCGCGGCCGGCCAGGCTGCGATACGGCTCGGGCAGCAGCGGGAAGACCAGCTCGGCAAAGCGGTAGGCCTCTTCCAGGTGCGGATAGCCGGAGAAGATGAAGCTTTCGATGCCCAGGTCCGCGTATTCCTGAATCCGCGCAGCGACTTCCTGCGGATTGCCCACCAGCGCCGTGCCCGCGCCGCCACGCACCAGGCCCACGCCCGCCCACAGGTTCGGCGCGATTTCCAGGTTGTCGCGGCGGCCGTCGTGCAGCGCGGCCATGCGCCGCTGTCCTTCGGAGTCGAAGCGCGAGAAGGATTTTTGGGCGGCGGCGATGGTTTCATCGCTGATGTGCTCGATCAGGGTGTCCGCGGCTTTCCAGGCTTCTTCGCTGGTCTGGCGGACAATGACGTGCAAACGGATACCAAATTTCACGGTGCGCCCCTTGCGTGCGGCGCGCTCGCGGATGTCCGCCAGCTTCTCGGCGACAGCGGCGGGCGGTTCGCCCCACGTCAGGTAAACGTCGACCTGATCGGAGGCCAGTTCATGGGCCGCCTCGGACGAGCCACCGAAATACAGCGGCGGGTAAGGTTTTTGGATGGGTGGATAGAGCGCTTTGGCATTCTGCACTTTCAGGTGCTTGCCTTCGAAGTCCACGGCTTCGCCCTGCAAGACGCGGCGCCAGATCTGCAGGAATTCGTCGGTGACCTCGTAGCGCTCGCTGTGATCGAGGAAGCTGCCATCGCCACGGTTTTCATCAGGATCGCCGCCGGTCACGACGTTGATCAGCAGGCGTCCACCGGACAGACGATCCAGGGTTGCGGCCATGCGTGCCGAGACCGTGGGTGAAATGATGCCTGGCCGGATCGCCACCAGATAACGCAGGCGCTCGGTCAGCGGCACGAGGGCCGAAGCAATCACCCAGGAGTCCTCGCAGGAACGGCCGGTGGGGATCAGCACGCCGTGGTAGCCCAGATCGTCCGCCGCCTGCGCGACCTGCTTGAGGTAGTTGAGCGTGACCGGGCGCGCGCCCTTGGTCGTGCCCAGGTAATGGCCGTCGCCGTGGGTCGGTAGAAACCAGAAAACATCCATGAGAAATCCTTCGAGCAGATACGGTTGGCTTATAACAAGTGCGTCAGTTATAGAGGCTCCGATTTATTCCGTAAAAGAACTGAATCCCATATTTTTATAACGTTTGGAGATATGGCTGCGTTTCGCAGTGAATACGAGCCTGCCTGAAACACCCCACAGATCGTCGATTTGTAAGAGCCGGCTTGCTGGCGAATGCATTTCAAAAGGCACCGTTGCACTGAATCAATGATCGGGTTCGCCAGCAAGCCGGCTCCTACAGTGGATTTGTGTTGGCAGGGGATGCCGGCTCCTACAGTGGAT
>NZ_JARVSX010000030.1:0-86648 GCF_030208975.1 Pseudomonas sp. ME-P-057 | reverse complement strand
GAGCACGACCTTGCCAAGGTCGGGGTCGCGAGTTCGAGTCTCGTTTCCCGCTCCAAATTCTCAAAAACGCCGCTCACCAGAGCGGCGTTTTTGTTCGTGTCGATTTTGTGGAGAGGGATTGCGTAGCTGTCAGTGCTGAATAATCTGCATATTTCCATATAACTATATTGAATTTATTTAATATAGATTTCGATGCTATGGTTCGTGTCCCTGCGCTGCGTCAAGCGGCAGGGCCTGGATCGGCTACCGCACAGGCGGACCGGCGTTCATTTCATGATCCGGTTCTGATGAGCCTTTCGGAGACAGCCTGTGTCGATCAAATCCATTCTGCTACGCCCTGCGTTATCCCTTCTTCTATTAACAACCTCTCTTCAAGCCGCTCTGGCCGCCGAGCTGATCGTGGGCGACCAGAGCTACGGCGCGCGGACGGTCATGGAGGCGGCTGGCGTACTCGATGATTTGCCCTACACGCTGGAGTGGAAGCAGTTCACTGCGGGCTCGCCCGTAGCAGAAGCGTTGAACGCGGGCAGTCTGGACGTCGGCTTGCTGGGTGACGCGCCGGTGTTATTTCTCGGTGCGTTGGGCGCCCCGATCAAAGTGGTGGGCGTGTCCCGGCAAAACCTTGCGGGCGTGGCGATCGTGGTCGGCAAGGACTCAACAATCCAATCGGTGGCGGACCTTAAGGGCAAGCGTGTGGCCATCTGGAAAGGGTCGTGGAGCCAGCAGTTGATGCTGACCGCGCTGGACAAGGCCGGCATTGCCCGGGACGCGGTCGAGTACCGCTACCTCAGTGCCCTGGACGCGTCTCATGCTCTGGATGGCGGTTCGGTTGATGCCATCGCCACCTGGGATCCCTATGTGATTCAGCAGGAACGGCAAGGCAGCCGGGTGATCATCACCGCGCAGAACCTGATTCCGGCGCAGAGCTTCATTGTCGCCAACGACCGCTCGATCAAAGACAAGCGCGAGTTGATCAGCGATTTCATCCAGCGCCTGCAAAAGGCCCGGGCCTGGTCCGTGGCCAGCAAGCAAAACACCGACAGCTATGCCAATGCCTGGGCGGTCCTGACCAAAGCGGACCCGGAAGTGGCGCGGCGCTGGTTCGAGCGTTCTGCGACGGTGGTATTGCCCATCACGCCGCAAGTCATCAGTCAGGCCCAACAGACCATCGACTTTTTCAACGACGCCGGGCTGACGAAATCCTATCCGGCTGGCACTGTGTTCGATGACTCGTTCGCCTCCGCTTTCAAGGCTGTAGAGCAGGCTCCGGCACAAGCGGCGCGTTGATCACTCATTGCCAGTCACCGCAGGCTCTGGTCTGCAGGAGCACGTATCCATGGGCTTCACCTCGCTGCATTGGGGCGTTTACCGTCCGCGCGTTGTCAACGGGCGTCTCACAGGCATGGACCCGGCGCACTGGGACGGAGACCCTTCACCAATCGGTGCGTCCATTCCGGGTGCGATCGACTCAACCACGCGCATCCGTCGGCCCGCCGTGCGGCGCAGTTTTCTTGAGCGTTTCGACGATCACCCGGCGTTGCGCAATCCTCATCTGCGCGGCAATGAGGCATTCGTTGAGGTGTCGTGGGACGTCGCTCTGGACCTGGTGGCGACGGAACTCGCCCGGGTGAAAAGCGAGCATGGCAACCAGGCCATCTTCGGCGGCAGCTACGGCTGGGGCAGTGCAGGGCGCTTTCATCACGCGCAGAGTCAGCTGCATCGATTCCTCAACAGTTATGGCGGCTACGCGTACAGCGTCGACAGTTACAGCCTTGGCGCGGGCCGTGTATTGATGCCGCATATCGTCGGCAACATGGACTGGCTGCTGGGCGGGCACACGTCCTGGCAAAATCTGGCTGAGCATTGCGAGCTGTTCGTGGCATTCGGCGGCCTGCCCGTCAAGAACGCGCAATGCAGCCCTGGCGGTGCCAGCGATCATCTGGTCAGCAGCGGCATTCGTCAGATGTCCGACGCTGGCGTGCGTTTCGTCAATGTCAGCCCCTTGCGCGACGACCTGCTCGGGCCTGAGCACACCGCGTGGCTGGCCGTGCGACCCGGCACTGACACGGCGTTAATGATGGCGCTGTGTTGGGTGCTGGTGGATGAAGGGCTGCACAATGAGGCCTTCCTGCGCGAGTACACCGTGGGCCATGAGCGGTTCATCGAGTATGTGCGTGGCGCAGTCGATGGTGTGGCAAAGACGCCCGAGTGGGCGGCGTTGCTCACAGACATCCCCGCTCACCGCATCACTGGACTTGCACGCGAGATGGCCGCGAAGCGCACCATGATCAACGTCGCTTATTCATTGCAGCGCGCGCAGTTTGGCGAGCAGCCATTCTGGATGACCGTGACGCTGGCGGCGATGCTGGGTCAGATCGGCCTGCCGGGCGGCGGGTTTGGTCTGGGTTATGGCTGCATGAACAACACCGGCAGCGGCCGCAAGGCATTTTCCGGGCCGCGCTTTTCTCAAGGGGTTAACCCGGTCAAGGCGTTCATACCGGTCGCGCGGGTGACCGACATGCTGCTTCACCCAGGCGAAAGCTTTGATTACAACGGCCAGCGTCATGTGTACCCGGACATCCGGCTGGTGTATTGGGCTGGCGGCAATATTTTCCACCATCATCAGGACATCAACCGTCTGTTGACCGCCTGGCAGCGGCCGGAAACCATTGTCGTTCACGAACAGTTCTGGACGGCTCAGGCCAAACACGCAGATATCGTCCTGCCAGCCACCACTGCGCTGGAGCGCGATGACATCGGCAGCGCGGCGTCGGATCGCTTCATGATTGCCATGCATCAGGCAATCGAGCCGGTGGGGGAGGCGCGCGATGACTACGCAATTTTTGCCGAGCTGTCCCGTCGGCTGGGCTGTGAATCGGTGTTTACCGAAGGCCGCGACGCCGGGCAATGGCTGCGCTTGCTGTATGAAGAGTCGCGGCCGCGCGCCGGAAGCTTCGCCATCGAATTGCCCGAGTTTGAGCAATTCTGGCACGAAGGCCTGATCGAGGTGGATTACCCGCCCGATGAGACGGTGCTGCTGCGGGCGTTTCGTGAGGACCCGTTGGGGAACCCGCTGCAGACGCCTTCGGGCAAAATCGAGATATTCAGTGAAACGATCGCCGGCTTCGGTTATGCCGACTGCCCCGGCCATCCCGTGTGGCTGGACAAGCCCGCGCCATCGTTTCCCCTGCATCTGCTGTCGAATCAGCCGAAGACGCGCCTGCACAGCCAGTACGACCATGGCAGTTACAGTCAAGCGTCGAAAATACAGGGACGCGAGCCGATGACGATCAGCCCGCAAGACGCCCTGGCGCGGGGGATTTGCGAGGGCGATGTGGTCCGGGTTTACAACAGCCGAGGCGCGTTTCTGGCAGGGGTGCGGGTGTCCGACGATATTCGGCCGGGCGTCGTGCAGATAGCCACAGGCGCCTGGTTTGATCCGCTGGTGAAAGGGCAGGCCAATAGCCTGGAAATACACGGCAACCCGAACGTGGTGACCGAGGATGTCGGTGCGTCGAGCCTGTCTCAGGGATGTTCGGCGCAGACGGTGTCGGTCGAGGTCGAAAAATGGCACGGCGAGCTGCCCGCCATCACCGCATTCGCGCCGCCGGAGATGTTGGCTTGATAGGCTGATTGAAGGCGTACTCACGTTTGCTCATCCTGTGAGACCGGCTTCAGGCTGAACGCCCTCGCTCTCCGTGGGACCGGCTTCAGCCGGGAAGGGGCCAATCGTCACGCTGAAAATCGAGGGTGATAGCACTGGCGCCTTCCCGGCTGAAGCCGGTCCCACTGAGGTGATGCGGCGCTCCTGCAGGATTGGCCTCAGACAGGAATGTGAGTGAAGGCGTATTTAGTGGGACCGGCTTTAGCCGGGAAGAGGCCAATCGTCACGCTGAAAATCGAGGGTGATAGCACTGGCGCCTTCCCGGCTGAAGCCGGTCCCACTGAGAAAATGCGGCGCTCCTGCAGGATTGGCCTCAGGCATGATTGTGAGTGAACGCGTTTTTAGTGGGACCGGCTTTAGCCGGGAAGGGCGTTGCAGTGCATCACAACTTGACCGCACGCCCCGCAAATACCGCTTTGCCCACCCCTTGCAATACCACGTCATTCTGCGGCGTGTGCACGCGGCCGCAGAGTACGTTGCGGTAGTGTCGTTGCAGCGGATTGCTTCGTGACAGGCCGGGGTTGCCGGTTGCCTCAATGGCCAGCTCGACCGCACGGATTGCGTTGCTGGTCACCAGGTATTTGATCTGCGCTGCATGGGCGGCCGGCGTCAGGCCGTGGCTCGCCGCTTGCAGCAATGTCCTGTTGGCGAACAGCAGCGTGTCGATGTGGCCAAGCACTTCCTGAAAGCGCGGCAGTGTCGACAGCGATGCGCCAAGATTTGAGGGCGCGCGTTGCTCCAGGAAATCCACCAGCCAGTCCCGTGCCGATTGCGCGATGCCGTCATAGACCGACGACAGCAGCACCGCCATCCACAGCAAACCGATCGCATCCAGCTCTGGCTGGGGAGAACTTGCCGGGCTGGTGTTGACGGCATGCTCGAGCGGCACCAGCACGTTCTCGAAAATCACCTCGTGGCTGGAGGTCGCGCGCATGCCCAAATGGTCCCAGTCCTCGACAATGCGCACACCCGGGCTGTCCCTGGGCACCAGCCAAACGCCCACGCGCGGATCGACGTCATCGCTGCGCGCCCAGACGTTCAGCCAGGTCAGACCGTGGCTGCCTGTCGAGTAAATCTTGCGGCCGTCGATCCGCCATCCTTCTGCGGTGCGGCGTGCAATTGTCGCCGGCAGCCCACCGCGCGAAGGCGAACCCAGGTCCGGCTCAACCCGCAGGGCATTGATCAGCGCGCCGTTTCTGACCGCATCAAGCGCCACTTGCCGGTAGAGAGGGTCAGGCCAGTTTTTGGCCTCGCGCATCCGCGCATGCTGAAGGTACTGCATGACCAGAATCAACGCGGTGGACGGTTCACCCCGCGCCACGGCGCTGATCACCTGCCGTGCTCTTTCGAGATCGGCATCGCCGCCACCCAGTGCAGCCTCGACAGTCAGCCCAAGTAAGCCGTGCTCGTGCAGCAAACGGAAGTTGGCGTGGGGGAATTCAGCGCTTTCATCGTAGTGCTGCGCGGTTTCGGCCAACCGCTGGGTGATGCCCTGCAAACGCGCGGCAAACGCGGCATCTGACTCAACGTCCGGCGTCGGGGCGGCTTGCCACTGCACACCTGCGTTCATGCCGGCACCTGCGCATGAGCGTTTGGATAACGGGGTTCTGCATCGGTCTGCTCCGCGTGCCGTGCGGCGGTGTAACGATTGACCGGAAAGGCCAGACCGAAGTGTTCGCGCAACGTCGAGCCGTTGTAGTCGCTGCGCTGCAGACCGCGCTGCTGAAGGACAGGTATGACCCATTCGGTGAAGGTCTTGAGGCCGTCCGGTAGCAACGAATTGATGATGAAGCCGTCACTGGCGCCATGCTCGAACCAATGCTGGATCGCGTCGGCGACCTGCTCGGGGGTGCCGACGAATTCGCGCCGGGGACGGGAAAAGTCCAGTGCAACCTGGCGCAGGGTCAGGTTTTGCTCCCGCGCCTGCTGCTTGATGCGATCAGAGCCGCCTTTCTGGCTGTTGGCGCCCAGATCCCCTACGTCCGGGAATGGCGCATCCAACGGGTACTGGCTGAAGTCGTGGTCATTGAACGGCCGGCCCAGCGCGACGATGGCATCTTCGATACTCACCAGTTCGACGGCTTGCTGATAGCGCCGCTCCACCTCCGTGGCATCGCGACCGACGATGGGACGGATTCCCGGCAGGATCGACAGGTCATCCGGGTTGCGGCCGAACCCTATGGCGCGTCGTTTGAGGTCTGCGTAGTAAGCCTGCGCTTCCTCCAGCGACTCGGCGTGGACGAATATCGCATCGGAGTATTCGGCGGCGAAGTTGCGCCCGTCCTCAGAAGTGCCAGCCTGAAACAGCACCGGCTGGCCCTGACGCGACCGGGCAATGTTCAGCGGGCCCTTGACCTGAAAAAAGTCGCCCTTGTGATTCAAGGCGTGCAGTTTGCCGCGGTCGAAAAACTCGCCGGTCTGCTTGTTGCGCGTAAAGGCGTCGTCTTCCCACGAGTCCCACAGCCCTTTGACCGTCGACACGTGCTCCCTGGCGATTCGATAGCGCACGGCGTGGGGCGGGTGCTCGTCCTTACTGAAGTTTTCCGCCGTGCCGCTGAGCCAGGACGTCACAACGTTCCATCCCGCGCGACCGCCGCTGATGTGGTCCAGGGAGGCAAGCTGCCGCGCCACCTGAAAGGGCTCGGTATAGCTGACGGTCACGGTGGCCACCAGGCCGATCTTCGAGGTTGTCGCTGCCAGCGCCGACAGCAGGGTCAGCGGTTCGAAACGGTTAAGGTAGTGCGGGCTGGATCGCTCGTGAATGTGCAGGCTGTCGGCGATGAATACGAAGTCAAACTTCGCGTCTTCGGCCAATCGCGCCTGATCCCTGTACCAGCCGAAATTCGTGCTGGCGTCGGCTTGCGCGTCCGGGTGGCGCCACTCGCCCCAGCCGTGGCCCACGCCGTGGACCATGGCGCCAAATTTGAGTTGACGAGGTTTGCTCATGATGTTGCTCCTGAGTCGCTGATTCGAGGCGCTTAGCGCGCAGCTTGCGGATTGGTCGGGTTGGCAGCGCGCTCGGCGGCCAGGCGAATGGCGTTGAAGTCCGGGTCGAAACCGTGAGACACGTCGACATGCCGGGTGAGGATGCCTTCGCGCTGATAGATGTCTGCGGTGTTCTGCAGGCCTTTGATCACGCCATCGTCAATGCTCACCCGCTCCATTTTTGTGTCCTGGTTGACGGCCAGGTGCACGGCCATTGGCAGCCCTGTGACCTTGGTCTGCGCGGCGGCGTATTCGGCAGGGTGATCGTTGACCCAGCGATAGGCCCGGTCGAGGCGCACCACGAAGTCATCCAGTTGCACGCGCTTGTCGGCGATGGCTTTGCTGGTCGCAGCCAGGTAGGAATGGTTGGTCAACAGGTCCGGCCCGCTCGGCAGGATGCGCGCGCCGTTCTGCGTCGCGACGGTGGTGTACGGTGCCCACGTGGCCCACGCATCGGCGTCCCCGTTATCGAGAATCAGGCGGGATTCACTGGGTAACAGATAGACGAAGTGGACGTCGCTGGTTTTCAGTCCCGCTTCGTTCAACGCGCGGATGGCCAGGTAGTGGCCGATGGAGCCGCGGCCGGTGACGATGCGCTTGCCCTTGAGGTCGGCGACAGATTGGATCGGCGAGTCATCGCGCACAATCAGCGCCGTGGTGTAGCGACCGCTGACGTGGGTAATGCTGATGACCTTCAACGAGGCGCCCGCGCCCAAGGCGAACACGTACGGCGCATCGCCCAGCGCGCCGACGTCGACCGCGCCGGCATTCAGTGCTTCGCCCAATGGCGATGCTGAAGGGAACTCCGAAAATTTGATTTCATACGGGACGTCTTTCAGCTCGCCGGAAACCTCCAGCAGCACCTTCAAGGCAGATTTCTGGTTGGCCACCAGCAAGGGCTGTAGCGGTTCGGCGGCATGTGTGGCGCCGCCGAAAGACAATGCCAGCAAGCTGGCGAGCCAGACGGTTCTGACGCGTCGCAAGGCAGGGAAGGGGGCGAACATGGTGCGTATCTCCAGGCGTCGAGGTGAATGCTTGGCCTCCGCCTGGAGAAGGGGTCGGCAAGAGGTTTGACCTTATGCCTATAAGAAAGGGAATAGAAGTATCGTTTGGTTATAAGCTAATTATGTATTTGTGTGATTATAGGATTACGTTTATATAAGCGTAATGCATATATCTCTTCGAGATGATGCGTTTTGGTAGGAGCGCGCTTGCCCGCGAATGCAATTTGCCTGCGCCGTATCCGGTCACTGACACACCGCTATCGCATATCGCGGGCGAGGACTCCTGCACGCAGGACCCGGCTCAGATTAGATAGCTCAGATCACGTGGCTCAGATCACGTGGCTCAGATCACATAAAAGCCGTGGGTGCCGTCGCGGGCCAATTGCTCAACCAGCCCATATTCCCAGTCCAGATACGCCTGCATCGCTTCGCGTGGCGCATCCGTACCTTCATAAGGTCGGCGGTAGCGGTCAATGCGCGGGGACGCCAGATGACTTTCACCGTGCTCAAGCTCCAGCCCTGCAGCGATCCAGCTGGCGGTGCCGTCCTTCAGCACAAACACCGGCTTGCCGGTCAGCGCTTCGACTTCCGCCACCGCAAGGCGCGCCAGCTTACTGCTCCCGCAGGTCAGCACGTAACGGCCGGCAACCGGGATCGCTTGCAGCGCCTGCGCAAGATCGGCTCGCAGCGTCCACCACGCGCCTAGTATGTGCTGCTTGACGTAGTTCGCGCTGGAGGTGAAGTCCAGTACCGCAACGTCGCCGTGCTGATGCCATTCGCGTAGCGTTTCGGCCGAGACTTCCTCGACCTGAGGCTGCGGTGGCGTCGGCGCATTCCAGGCGCCGTGCTCGCTGAAATCCTCGGCGCTCAAGTCGTCCAGCACTGCCACCTCCCAGCCCAGTTGCGCCAGCCAGGACGCCGACATGTTCCCGCGCACCCCGTCGTCGTCAACCAGCACAATCCGCGCACCGCGCACACTGGCGTAATGATCGGTCTCCTGCACCAGTTGGCCGCCCGGTGTAGAACGGGCGCCCGGCACATGCCCGGCTTCGAATTCCTCAGGCGTGCGCACGTCGAAGAGGTATGTCGTGCGCGTGGTGTCCGCCTGCCAAGCGGCCAAATCGGCACGGCTGCCGCGTTTCACACCGGCTCTGTCCGCGACCCGGCGCGCATCCGCCCGGGCGACCTCAAGCGTCGCAGGACTGACCTGCGCAAAGCGCCGCGACTGGCCATGATCCAGCGTCTGCCCGGCCAGCAGCCAGCCAATCGTACCGTTGCGCAGCGCGGACACCGGGTTGGGCAGGCCAGCGTTTACCAGCGATTGAGTGCCGATAATGCTGCGCGTCCGGCCGGCGCAATTGACGATGATGCGGGTCTGCGGATTGGGCGCCAGCTCGCGTGCACGCAACACCAGCTCGGCGCCAGGCACGCTGACGCCGTTGGGAATGCTCATGGTCTGGTATTCGTCGAACCGGCGCGCATCCAGCACCACCACGTCGGCTTTGGCGTCCAGCAACTGCTTCACCTCTTCGGCGGCCAGCGAAGGTGTATGGCGGTGATGCTCAACCAGCTCACCAAATGCCTTGCTGGGTACATTGACGTCGATGAACAGCTCACCGCCCGCGTCGCGCCAGCCCTGCAGGCCGCCCTCAAGCAGTTTGACACCGGTGTAACCGAGCGCTTGCAGACGCGCCAGTGCACGCTCGGCCAAGCCCTCGCCGTTGTCATACAGCGTGATGGCCGTGTCGCGGCGGGGTATGCGCGCGAGCACTTCGAGCTCCAGCTTCGACAGCGGGATATTGGCTGCAAACAACGGGTGAGCGTCAGCGAACGGCGCTTCTTCGCGCACATCGACCAGCGCGACTTCTTCATGAGCCAGCAGCGCCTGGCGGACATCAGCATACGAACGGGTGTGAAGGGTCATTGGGCTTGGCTCTCTTTGGACAGATCCCAGATGTTCGGGAGAAAGGCATTTGAATAGCCGGAGATGAACAGCTTCTCGCTGCCATCCGCTTGATAGACAGCGCGCTTGACCGCGCCGATATTGGCGCCATACACATGAATGCTGATCGAGACCTGGTCGTCGAACGCGTTGCTCACCTGATGAATATCATTGCTGTGCGGCGATAACGCCTCGACCTGGCCGGGCTCGAGGCGGATCGCTGGCCCTTCTTGTTCAAGGCGGCCATCGGCGCTGCGGGCAAAGCCCTGTGAGTACTCGGCGCCGCGCAGCATGCCGATCAGCCCCCAGACGCGGTGATCGTGGATGGGCGTTTTCTGACCGGGGCCCCAGACAAAACTGACCACTGAAAATCGCTGCCGCGAATCGGCGTGCAGCAGAAACTGCTGATAGCGGGTCGGATCGGGAACCGTGAATTCGTCCGGCAGCCAGTCGTCATGGCGGACCAGTTCGCCCAGCAGCTGACCGCCCCGGGAAAGCAGATCGCTTTCCCGCGGGACGTCCTCGATCAGTTCGGCCATCGCACTGATAAAAGTCCTGAGCCGTTCAGGGTGGCGGGTATGAGTCATGTCGGCTCCGCGTAGTTTGGGGTGGCCAATATAAGCATAATGCGGGCTTCTAATATGCTATCTATTGATGATTAGGTTATAACCAAAACGAAGCGCTTGATGGCTACCCACACCCCGACTGTATTCGGACTATTCACAGATGAGGATAGCCATTATGATTTTTGCCTATCTTGTTCCTTAAATTCCATGTGCGATCCGAATGAAAATTGATGACATCGATGCCTTCGTGGCGGTGATCCGCTGCCAGTCGATCAGCCATGCCGCTGAATCTCTGGACCTGACACAGCCCGCCATCACGCGCCGCGTGCAGAACTTCGAGCAAGCGCTGGGTGTGGAGTTGTTCGACCGTAACACCAAGCCACTCAAGCCGACCCCGATGGGGACCCAGGTTTATCAGAAATGCCTGGCGATCCTGCGGGAAATGGACGCGTTGCGCGAACTGGTCGCCAGCGATACCCCGCCCAGCGGCCTGCTTCGGCTGGGTGTGCCGCAAACCATCGGCGACGTGGTGCTGCTGGACGCGCTGAAACATCTGCGTGGGCAATTTCCCGATCTGCGTGCGCAAGTGGTGACCGGATGGGGCAGCAATCTGATTGACAAAATCGAAAACGGTGAGTTGGATGCCGCCGCCGCGTTATTCCCGGCAGGGAAAATTTTCCCCGAGGGCATCGTGGGTGAATCCCTCGGCAAGATGGAGTTGGTGGTGGTGTGCGCCCGGCAAGCGCTGCCGAAGAAGCCAGTCAAGCTGGCCGATTGTTACGACCTGGGATGGGTGCTCAACCCGGATGGCTGCGGTTTCCGCGCCGGGCTGCAACGCACGCTGACGGATCAGGGTTTGAGCTTGAAGGTTAACCTTGAAACCTTCGGCACCGAGCTGCAACTGGGCCTGGTCGCTGACGGGTTGGGCCTGGGTCTTGTGCCACGCCCGCTGCTGGAGCGCAGCAGTCACCGGGATTCGCTCGCCGTCATGCCTCTCAAGGACTTCAAGCCGGTGCTGGACCTGTGGCTGATCCAGCCGCGCTTTTTGGGCAACTTGCAAGCGCCGGTGGCTGCGTTCGGCAAACTGGTGGCTGGTTCGCTGAAGCAGGAGCGGGATGCGGCTTGAATTCCGACGCCGCACCGAGGTGGCTGAACAAGCGCGTCCCCCTGTAGGAGCCGGCTTGCTGGCGAACGCAATCTGGGTATTCACGATAGGTGTGTCTAGATAGCCCTTGTCGCCAGCAAGCCGGCGCCGCCTCATAATAAAAAATATTGATAATTAGCTTAGAAGTAAATGTGCTTTTTAATCATTTACGTCACCGGCTAGGCTGCCCTGATTACGTCTGATCCAGACCATCAGGGAGTCAAACATGAGCAACGTCAGTTCCTTGCCCGTTCTGCCCAGCCACACCGGCAGCGTGCGCGATCGAGTGAGCCCACAAGAGTGGGAAGTGCGGGTGAAGCTGGCGGCGGCCTACCGGATCGCGGCCCTGAAACGCTGGACCGACCACATCTATACGCACTTTTCCGCGCGTGTTCCGGGGCCTGCCGAGCACTTCCTGATCAACTCTTTTGGGCTCCTGTTCGATGAGATCACGGCCTCCAATCTAGTGAAGGTCGACATCGACGGCACCGTGATCGACGACCCGACCGGGCTGGGCATCAACAACGCCGGTTACGTGATCCACAGCGCTATCCATGCCGCGCGTCCCGATTTGCAGGCGGTGCTGCATACCCATACCCGCGACGGCATTGCGGTGTCCGCACAGAAAAACGGTTTATTGCTCATCTCGCAGCATTCCCTGGCTTTCTCCGGCAGGGTGGCTTATCACGGCTATGAAGGCATTGCCCAGGACCTGGGCGAACGCGAGCGCCTGGTGGCGGACCTTGGCGATAAAAGTGTGATGATTCTGCGCAATCACGGGCTGCTCACCGCAGGCGTGAGCGTCGAGCATGCGTTTCAACAGCTGCATAACCTCGAATACGCCTGCACTATTCAGATCGCTGCGCAGGCAGCGGGCAATGCCGAGCTGATCTTTCCGCCAGATGAGGTGGTCAAGCGTGTGGAGGCACAGGCCAGTGTGATCAAAAGCGGTACGGGGCCAGGCGTAGCGCGGCACTGGAACGCTCTGATTCGCGAGCTGGACCGGCATGGCACCGGTTATCAGGACTGACCGGGATTTGCACGACGCCGTTGATATTTGTCACAGCGATTGCTGATTGCCGAATGATGACCGCCCGGCACCCGACATTGTAGGAGCGCGCTTGCCCGCGAAGAGGTCAGTTGATACGCCACATCTCTAGCGCTGGAAAAATCCATTCGCGGGCAAGCGCGCTCCTACAGAAGCCGGGCAATGGCACCAATCTCGGCCATCACCTGAGGTCCGGACATTCAACCCTCGACGCGCGCCATGCTGCGATACCTGTAGGAGCGCGCTTGCCCGCGAAGAGGTCAGTTGATACGCCGCATCTCTAGCGCTGGAAAAATCCATTCGCGGGCAAGCGCGCTCCTACAAAAGCCGGGCAATGGCACCAATCTCGGCCACCAGCTGAGGTCCGGACATTCAACGCGCGACGCGCGCCATGCTGCGCCTGTGGGAACGCGCTTGCCCGCGAAGAGGCCGGTTGATACGCCACATCTCTAGCGCTGGAAAAATCCATTCGCGGGCAAGCGCGCTCCTACAAAAGCCGGGCAATGGCACCAATCTAGGCCATCTACTGAGGTCCGGACATTCAACGCGCGACGCGCGCCATGCTGCGATACCTGTAGGAGCGCGCTTGCCCGCGAAGAGGTCAGTTGATACGCCATATCTCTAGCGCTGGAAAAATCCATTCGCGGGCAAGCGCGCTCCTACAAAAGCTGGGCAATGGCACCAATCTCGGCCACCAGCTGAGGTCCAGACATTCAACGCGCAACGCGCGCCATGCTGCGATACCTGTAGGAGCGCGCTTGCCCGCGAACGCGATATACCTGGGTCATTTAAATGCCTGACACACCGAGTTCGCCAGCAAGCCGGCTCCTACAGGGGGCGGTCGATTTGCGTCTTGCCTGGGCCTCGCACTGGAGGCTAAAACTCAACGCCTGTCAGTGCTTCGATTCGCTCTGCGACATCGCCAGCAGCTGCTTTTCCTGATTCCAGTCAAACGGCTCGTCGTTCTCGGCGGCCTCGTGGCGGCGCTCTTCCAGCGCCGTGTAGAGGTCGATCTCATCGTCCGGCATGAAATGCAGGCAGTCGCCGGCGAAGTACCACAGCAGGTCGCGCGGCACGAGATGGGCAATCTGCGGGTAGCGCTGAATCACCTGACACAGCAGGTCCTGGCCCAGATACTGGCTTTCGATAGGATCAGCTGGCAGCAGGGTCAGTAGCTCGTCGTAACGTTCGAGGAACAGCGCATGACTTTCCTCGGGGACCTGCTCGGCCTCTCCCAGCGCGACCAGGATGCCGCGAAGGTGCAGCAGCAGATTCATTGTGTGGTCGAGATTGGCGTCGGCCATGATGAAGCCCTCAGAGACAAAAACAGGCGCGGGAGTATAGAGGCCCCCGATGCCTGCCGCTATCTCAATGCCACAATCCCGCCAGATACCGATGACCTGCTTCGGTGAGCGCGAAGTGAGCGTAGGTGTGGTCCGGGCTCGGGAGACGGGTGACGAAGCCAATCATCAGCAGGGTTTGCAGGGTTTGTGACGGCTTGCCGCTGTAAAGGTCTTCACCCGAGGCGATGTCGGCAAGCAGGCAGCGATGAGTCATGCGATGGTCAATCATGATGCGTCCCCTTGGTGTTTTCTTGTTGTTACCAAGGAGTGTAGGACAATTCTCTCGTCCGGTGTATGTAGACGTAAGTCGTGTTCAGGCTTGCGACAGGCTGACTAGACTGCGCAGCGATAGATGCAGGGGGGCCTTGCCCGAGAAAGCCTGACACAGTCGACAGGTTTTCATCGACTGTGTCACCGCCATCGCGGGCAAGCGTGCTCCTCTACTTCGGCGTGGATCAGCGGGTTTTGCCTTCGGTGGCGAGCAACGCTTCCTTGGCAAAGTCATCCACATCGATGACCTTGCGACGGGCCGCCTCGGCTTCCCGCAGCGTTTGTGCTTCCGCAGGCAGCAGCACGCCAGCATTAAGTGCGGCATCGATCAGATGCTCACCGCCCGCCGGCTTCACCTGACCGCTCTTCACCGCGTGATACAGCTTGCTGCGGACCGCCCTGGCGCCATTCAGCAAATCGCTTGCGTGCTGCAACGCGCCCACCGGGTCGTCCGCATCCGTCGGGCGATAGCAGCCGGCGAGCACCGATTCCAGAGCCGGATCACCCTTGCTGCGACCCAGGATTTCCGCCACTTGCGCATCAAGCCGGTCCGACGGCCCTTTGTGGCGACGACCAAACGGGAACACGATCACCCGCAACATCGCGCCCATTACGCGGTTCGGGAAGTTGCTGAGCAGCTCATCGAGCGCGCGTTCGGCCTCACCCAGCGCCTCTTCCATGGCCCAGCAGAACAGCGGCGCCAAGGCTTCGGGATAATCCAGATCGTGGTAGCGCTTGAGGGATGCCGACGCCAGGTACATATGGCTCAGCACATCGCCGAGGCGCGCCGACAGCCGCTCGCGCCGCTTAAGTTCACCGCCCAGCAACATCATGCTCAGATCGGCGAGCATGGCGAAAGCGGCGGCCTGACGGTTGAGCGCCCTGAAATAGCCTTGACTCAGGCGGTCACCGGGTACTCTGTCGAAATGACCCAGGCCCAGGTTCAGCACCAGCGTACTGGCCGCGTTGCGTACCGCGAAACCGATGTGTTGCATCAACAGGCCGTCAAATTCCACCACGGCGCGGTCACGATCCTTACGACCGGCGAGGGCCATTTCCTTCAGTACGAACGGATGGCAGCGAATGGCGCCCTGACCGAAGATCATCAGGTTGCGCGAGAGAATGTTCGCGCCCTCGACCGTGATGAAGATCGGCGCTCCCTGCCACGAGCGACCCAGATAGTTGTTCGGGCCCATGATGATACCTTTGCCGCCATGCACGTCCATGGCATGGGTGATGCACTCGCGGCCGCGCTCTGTCAGGTGGTACTTCAGAATCGCCGACAGCACCGAAGGCTTCTCGCCCAGGTCCACCGCGTTGGCGGTCAGAATGCGCGCGCTATCCATCAGCCAAGCGTTGCCACCGATGCGCGCAAGGGATTCCTGAATGCCTTCGAACGCCGCCAGTGGCACGTTGAATTGCTCGCGCACCTGTGTGTACTGGCCCGTCACCAGACTGGTGAACTTGGCTGCGCCGGTGCCCACTGCCGGCAGGGAAATCGATCGTCCCACCGACAGGCAGTTCATCAGCATCATCCAGCCCTTGCCGAGCATGTCCTGACCGCCGATGAGGTACTCCAGCGGGATAAACACATCCTTGCCCGAGTTGGGGCCGTTCATGAATGCCGCGCCCAACGGCACATGCCGGCGGCCGATCTCCACGCCGGGGGTATCGGTAGGAATCAGCGCCAGGGTAATCCCCAGGTCTGCCTTGTCGCCAAGCAAATGCTCAGGGTCGTAAGCCTTGAACGCCAGGCCCAGCAGGGTCGCGATCGGGCCGAGGGTGATGTAGCGTTTCTCCCAGGTCAGGCGCAGCCCGATGACTTCTTCGCCTTTCCACTGGCCTTTGCAGATGATGCCCGTGTCCGGCATTGCGCCCGCGTCGGAACCAGCCAGCGGGCCGGTCAGCGCGAAGCAGGGGATGTCGTCGCCACGCGCCAGGCGCGGCAGGTAATGGTTGCGTTGTTCGTCGGTGCCGTAATGCAGCAGCAGCTCGGCCGGGCCCAGCGAGTTGGGCACCATGACCGTGGACGCGAGGTCGCCGCTACGGGTGGCCAGCTTCATGGCCACTTGTGAGTGAGCATAGGCGGAGAACCCCTTGCCACCGTACTCTTTAGGAATAATCAGGGCGAAGAAGCCATGTGCCTTGATATGCGCCCAGGCCTCAGGCGGCAGGTCCATCGCCTGGCCAATCTCCCAGTCGCTGACCATGGCGCACAGCGCTTCTGTCGGGCCGTCGAGGAACGCCTGTTCTTCTTCAGTCAGCTGGCTTTTCGGATAGCTGAGCAGGGTGTTCCAGTCCGGACGGCCGCTGAACAGCTCGCCATCCCACCAGACCGTGCCGGCGTCGATGGCGTCGCGCTCGGTGGCCGACATCGGCGGCAGCACCTTTTGAAACCACGTGAACATTGGCGCACTGAAATGCCGCCGGCGCAGGTCGGGCAGCGCGAGAAACAGCGCGACACCCAGCCACAGCAGCCAAGGGATGACCATCCAGCCGTGGGCATGGCTGAATGCGCCCATCGCCAGCAAGTACACGGCGACGATGCCCAGGGCAGGGAAGGGCGCAATTCTCCGGTGGGCCAACCAGGCCACGCCGACTACCAACACGACAATCCACAACAACAGCATAAACAGCCCTCCATGATGGCGGCGGCGATCAGCGCAACCGACGGCGCAGTCGGCCGCTCTGGCCCGCGCATCGATAGTGACCCCATGCTACCAGGGGAGTTCGTGCGCTGGCCGATGCGCAGGAAGTTGTGGCTTGAACACCCGCATCCCGGAGTAGACTGTGGCCGCAAAAATCCTCACAGCGCGTTGACCACACGGAGATAGACCACCATGTTGAAGATCTGGGGCCGCAAGAACTCATCCAATGTGCGCAAGGCGCTGTGGATCGCCGAAGAACTGGGGCTCGACTACGAGTCGCTCAATGCCGGCGGCGCATTCGGGGTCAACAACCAGCCCGAGTATCTGGCCAAGAACCCTAATGGCGTGGTGCCGATGATCGAAGACGGGGCGTTCGTGCTGTGGGAATCCAACACCATCGTGCGTTATCTCGCTGCACAGTATGGCGCCGACACCGGGCTCTATCCTGCCGATCCTCAGAAGCGGGCCCAGGCCGAGAAATGGATGGACTGGACCACGTCCACTTTCGCAGGTCCTTTCCGCACAGTGTTCTGGGGCGTGTTGCGCACCCCCGTCGAACAGCAGGACTGGGCCCAGATCAATGCGGCGAAGGCCGGGATCGAGCAACTGCTGAGCATTGTCGATCAGGCATTGGCCAGTCAGCCCTATCTCTCTGGCGCCGAATTCGGTGTGGGCGACATTCCCCTCGGCAGTTTCATTTATGCCTGGTTCGAAATGCCGATTGAACGCATGGAGCTGGCTCACCTCAAAGCCTGGTACGAGCGTTTGCAACAGCGTCCGGCGTACCGCAAGGCCGTCATGACTGCGCTGACCTGAGTTCAGGCAAGCGTCGAGTTAATACTGACTATCAACCGATGTCGTTGTACTTGGGCGACATCGGCCAGCAACATGGCGGTCACCGCGCAGGGCAATCCAAGGCGCGGCGCGTGAAACATCAGCGCCCGCATCAGCCCGGCGACTGCACTTTGTATTCGTTCATCATCCCCTTTTCATTTTATTGGTGTGTGTTCAGTCATGAGTTCAGCCCTGTCCATCCGGCAGCTAACCAAGACCTACGGCAACGGTTTCCAGGCCCTGAAGGGCATCGATCTGGACGTCGCCGAGGGTGATTTTTTCGCATTGCTCGGCCCCAACGGTGCCGGCAAATCCACCACCATCGGGATCATCTCGACGCTGGTGAACAAGACCACCGGCACGGTGAATATCTTTGGCAACGACCTGGACCGTAACCCGGCGCAGCTCAAACGCTCGATTGGCGTGGTGCCTCAGGAATTCAACTTCAATCAGTTCGAGAAAACCTTCGACATCGTCGTGACCCAGGCCGGCTATTACGGCATTCCTCCGAAAATCGCCAAGGAGCGTGCCGAGCAGTACCTGACTCAACTCGGCCTGTGGGACAAGCGCGACGTGCCTTCGCGCTCGCTGTCCGGTGGCATGAAACGCCGCCTGATGATTGCCCGTGCGCTGATTCATGAGCCGCGTCTGCTGATCCTCGACGAACCCACCGCGGGCGTGGATATCGAACTGCGCCGTTCGATGTGGACCTTCCTCACCGAGCTCAACGAGAAAGGCATCACCATTATTCTGACCACGCACTATCTCGAAGAAGCAGAGCAGCTGTGCCGCAACATCGGCATCATCGATCACGGCACGATCATCGAGAACACCGGCATGAAGACGCTGCTCAACAAGTTGCATGTCGAGACCTTCCTGCTGGACCTGCGCGATCCGTTGCAGGTTGCACCTCAGCTCAACGGCTATCCGGTGCAGCTGGTGGACAACCACACCCTTGAGGTGCAAGTCGACAAGACCATCGGCATCACGTCGCTGTTCAGTCAGTTGTCGCTGCAGAACATTCAGGTGCTGAGCCTGCGAAATAAAACCAACCGCCTTGAGGAGCTGTTCGTGGGTCTGGTCGAAAAGAATCTGGCAAAGGTGGCGATATGAGCTCGGAGCTGCGCCCCAATCTGATTGCCCTGAACACCATCGTCTACCGCGAAGTTCGCCGATTCATGCGGATCTGGCCGCAGACCCTGCTGCCGCCTGCGATCACCATGGTTCTGTACTTCGTGATCTTCGGCAACCTGATCGGCCGGCAGATCGGCGACATGGGTGGCTTCACCTACATGCAGTACATCGTGCCGGGTCTGATCATGATGTCAGTGATCACCAACTCGTACGGCAACGTGGTGTCCAGCTTCTTCGGCGCCAAGTTCCAGCGCTCGGTCGAGGAGTTGATGGTCTCGCCGGTCTCACCTCACACCATCCTGATCGGCTACACCATTGGCGGTGTGCTGCGGGGCTTGGCGGTAGGCGTCATCGTGACGATCCTGTCGATGTTCTTCACCGATCTGCAGGTGCACCATTTGGGCGTCACCGTGATCGTGGTGTTGCTGACGGCGACGATCTTCTCGCTGCTGGGCTTCATCAATGCCGTGTTTGCGCGCAATTTCGATGATATTTCGATCATCCCGACGTTCGTGCTGACGCCGCTGACGTACTTGGGCGGGGTGTTCTATTCGATCAACCTGCTGCCGCCGTTCTGGCAAACCGTGTCGCTGGCCAACCCGGTGCTGCACATGGTCAATGCATTCCGCTTCGGCATCCTCGGCGTGTCTGACATCAAGATCAGCATCGCCCTGGCGTTCATGGTCGTTGCGACCATCGTGCTCTACGTGGCATGTGCGCGCTTGCTGGTGAGCGGGCGCGGTATGCGTCAGTAATTTGCCGGCATCTCGCGGACTCGCTAACGAGTGCGCCACCCTTTGTGGCCGTGAGCTTGCTCGCGAAGGCTCCGTTACACGCGCTGAATATGTAGCGAGTGTATTGGCCTCTTCGCGAGCAAGGTGGAGCCCTCCGGTCACTCCCGGATTTGCTGGGAACCTCCCCTAAACCACCTTGCGCCGCTGCTGGCGCGCCTTCCACTGCCGCCCGACCCACCAGCGCCAGTAGGCCATCGTTCCGAAGTACCCCACCAGCCCCAGCACGACTCCCATTACCACTGATCCCAGCAAAAAGGGTTGCCACAGCGTGGACAGCTGCCCGCTGATCCATTCCCAGCTCAGCGAGTCCGGAAAATGCCTGGGAGGCAGACCCATCAGCACCGCACCGGTTTTGTAAGTGCAATAAAACACCGGCGGCATGGTGAGCGGATTGGTCAGCCAACACAGACTCACGGCAATCGGCAGGTTGGCCCGTACCCAGATCGCCAGGACGGCGGCCAGCAGCATTTGCAGCGGCATCGGCATCAAGGCGGCGAACAGGCCGATCCCCATCGCGCGCGCCACCGAGCGTCGATTGAGGTGCCACAGGTTGGGGTCGTGCAGGAGCCGGCCAAGAAAACGTAAGGATTTGTGTTCCCGGATGCTGTTCGGATCGGGCATGTACCGCTTGATCAGGTGGCGTGGCATACGGGAATCCGGCGAGGTGGGCGGGAAATTGGGGGGAAGTATGCACGGATAGTCGCCGCCGGAAATTCAGACTTTGTGACAATTAATAAGCGCGTGCACCTCAGCATCAGCTAAGCCATGGGAGTCGATTTCACCCCCAGACAAGGAAAGCCCCATGCGCACAGGGATGATTGCGCTCGCGCTCGGATTACTGACGTTGCGTTTTCTACCGGCCTTACCGCCGGTCTGGTTGTTGCTGCTGATGCCCGTCGTGGCCCTGATGCTGCTGCCGTTTCGCACGTACCCGTTGGCATTGTTCCTGTTGGGGTTGACGTGGGCCTGCGCGTCGGCAAAGGCGGCGATGGATGATCGTCTGCCCGAGCGGCTCGACGGGCAAACCCTTTGGCTGGAAGGCCGCGTGGCCGGTCTGCCGCAAACGATTGATGGCGTGGTGCGGTTTCAGCTCGACGACCCTGTCTCCCGCCGTTCGCGGCTGCCGCAGCAGATTCGCATTGGCTGGTACGGTGGCCCGGCGGTGGGCAGCGGCGAGCGGTGGCGTCTGGCGGTCAAACTCAAACGCCCCGGCGGTCTGGTCAACCCTGGCGGGTTCGATTATCAGGCCTGGCTACTGGCCCAGCGCATTGGCGCAACCGGCACCGTGGTCGACGGCCACCTGCTCCAGCCCGCCGAGGGCAACTGGCGCGACGGTGTTCGTCAGCGTCTGCTGGAAGTCGACGCGCAGGGTCGGGAGGGCGGGCTGGCCGCCTTGGTGCTCGGTGATGATTCCGGTCTGAGCACCGCTGACTGGCAAGCCCTACAGGCCACCGGCACCGTTCACCTGCTGGTGATATCAGGCACCCATATCGGCCTGCTGGCCGGCTTGCTGTACGGACTTGTCGCCGGCCTGGCCCGCTGGGGCGCATGGCCGACTTTTCTGCCGTGGCTGCCCTCAGCCTGCATCGCTGCGTTTATAGGCGCGCTGACCTATGGGCTGCTGGCGGGTTGGGAGGTGCCGGTCCAGCGCGCGTGCATCATGCTGGGGCTGGTTTTGCTGTGGCGCCTGCGCTTCCGCCATCTGGGGACGACGTGGCCGCTGCTGCTGGCGCTCAATCTGGTGCTGATCGCGGAACCGCTGATCAGCCTGCGTCCCGGCTTCTGGCTGTCTTTTCTGGCGGTAGCGATCCTGATGCTGATCTTCAGCGCACGGCTCGGTCCGTGGAGCTGGCTGCAGAGCTGGAGCCGGGCGCAGTGGCTGATCGCAGTCGGTTTGTTGCCGGTGTTGCTGGCGTTGAACCTGCCCGTGAGCATCAGCGGCCCGGTGGTCAATCTGCTGGCCGTGCCATGGGTCAGTCTGCTGATTTTGCCGCTGGCGCTGCTCGGCACGTTGCTGCTGGCCATCGCGCCCGTGGGCGAAAGCCTGTTGTGGCTGGCAGGCGGGGCGATGGAAGGGCTGTTTCGCTTTCTCGTGTTCGCTGCCGATCTCGTTCCGGCCTGGACAGGTCCGCACGTCCCGGCCTGGGTCTGGCCGCTGAGCCTTTTGGGGGCCTTGCTGTTGTTGCTGCCCCGCGGCCTGCCGTTGCGCCCGCTGGGCTGGCCCATGCTGTTGCTGTGCCTGTTCCCGCCCCAGAAGAGCGTGCCTGTCGGTCAGCTTGAAGTGCTGCAGCTGGACGTCGGCCAAGGCCTGGCCATCCTGCTGCGCACTCGCGATCACGCCCTGCTGTATGACGCCGGGCCGCGCTTCGGTGACTTCGATATTGGCGAGCGTGTGGTCTTGCCGGCCATTCGCCGAGCCGGACTGAAACAGCTGGACACGCTGCTGCTCAGCCATGCCGATTCCGACCACGCCGGTGGCGCCGCAGCCATACTCAAGGGCGTGCCGGTAAAACGCGTGTTGGCGGGAGACATTGCTCGCATGCCCGTTGAGCTGTCGGCGCAGGCTTGTCGCAACGGAGAAACATGGACCTGGAATGAGGTGACGTTCGCCACCTGGATCTGGGAGCACGCTGACGAGGGCAATCAGGCTTCGTGCGTACTAAGCGTCGAGGCCAACGGGGAACGGCTGCTGCTGACCGGCGATATCGACGTCGACGCAGAACGCGCGATGCTCAACGACGGATTCAACGTCAGCGCGCACTGGCTGCAATCCCCGCATCACGGCAGCCGCAGCTCCTCGTCTCGTGCTTTTCTGCGGGCTGTCGGGGCGCACGGGGTGCTGATTTCCCGAGGCCGCAATAATGCGTTCGGTCACCCCCATCCACTGGTTGTGTCCAGGTATGGTTGGTCCGGCATGGCAATCCACGACAGTGCCGAGCGGGGCGCTATTACCGTGCGGCTTGGCGCTTATCAGGCCGCCAGCGCCGAGCGCAGCACGCGACGCTTCTGGCGTGACTGACGGGCGTGACTGACGGGCGTGACTGGCCGGCGTGGCCTACAGGGGTGCAGGAGGCTCGAGTGAAAGAGGCCTGGTTATTCATCGACACGTTCGGCGAGGGGCCGTCGCTATGTTAGAGTGGCGCCACTTTTTTTCGGGGGGTGGTCGCTGTGTGGGAGCTGGTCAAATCAGGTGGCTGGATGATGCTACCGATCATTTTGAGTTCCATTGCCGCCGTCGGAATCATCATTGAGCGCCTCTGGACGTTGCGCGCCAGTCGCATCACGCCACCGCATCTGTTGGGTCAGGTCTGGCGCTGGATCCAGGACAAACAGCTGAGCGCGGAGAAACTCAAGGAACTGCGCGCCGATTCGCCGCTGGGTGAAATCCTTGCCGCCGGCCTCGCCAACTCCCGACACGGTCGCGAGATCATGAAAGAGTGCATCGAGGAAGCCGCCGCCCGGGTCATTCACGACCTCGAACGCTATCTGGCGACGCTCGGCACCATTGCTGCAATGGCGCCATTGCTGGGTCTGCTGGGCACCGTGCTCGGCATGATCGACATTTTCAGTTCGTTTACCAGCAGCGGTATGACCGGCAACGCCGGGATGCTGGCCGGTGGCATCGGCAAAGCGCTTATCTGCACCGCTTCGGGCCTGACGGTCGCGATCCCTGCAATCTTCTTCCACCGCTACCTGCAAAGCCGCGTCGACGAACTGGTCGTCGGTATGGAGCAGGAAGCCATCAAGCTGGTGGAAGTGGTGCAGGGCGACCGTGACGTCGACCTCACCGACGCAAAGCCGGACCTTAAAGCTGCTGCGCGTGGCGAGGGCAAGAAGAAGTGAAATTCCGCCGTCGCAAGCCCAGGGAGACCATCGACATCAACCTGGTGTCGCTGATCGACGTGGTCTTTATTCTGCTGCTGTTCTTTGTCGTCACCACCACGTTCACCCGGGAAACCCAGCTGCGTGTGGACCTGCCGCAGGCGGTGACCGGCGCCTCGGCGGATGATGTGGATAAAAAGCACCTGGACATCACCATCAACGCCGACGGCGTCTACTCGGTGAACAACACCCTGCTGGCCGACAGCAAACTTGAAACCCTCATCGACGCCTTGCAAAAGGAATCGGGAGGCGACACCAGCCTGCCATTGTCGATCAGCGCTGACGGCAAGACACCCCATCAGGCGGTCATCACCGCCATGGATGCCGCCGGTAAGATGGGTTTTGCCCACTTGCGCATGACCACCGTCGAGGCCGCATCGGCTAACTGATGGCACTCACCGACCGATTGCTAGACGCCTGGTACAAAGGCCATCCGGCGCTGGCGTTGATGCGCCCGCTCGAAAGCCTCTACCGGCGCGTGGTGAACCGCAAACGCGCACGGTTTCTTGCAGGCCAGAGCGAGCGCTACAAGGCGCCGGTGCCGGTCATCGTTGTCGGTAACATCACCATCGGGGGCACCGGCAAGACGCCGTTGATTCTCTGGATGATCGATCACTGTCGGGCACGCGGGCTGCGCGTTGGCGTGGTCAGTCGGGGTTACGGCGCCAGACCGCCGAGCCTGCCCTGGCGTGTGCATCCGCAACAGCCTGCCGAGCAGGCGGGGGATGAGCCGCTGCTGATCGTCAATCGCACCGGCGTCCCGCTGATGATTGACCCGGATCGCTCGCAAGCGGTGCGTGCGTTGCTGGCGCAGGAGCCGCTCGATCTCATTCTTTCCGACGATGGCCTGCAGCATTACCGCCTCGCCCGTGACCTGGAACTGGTGCTCATCGACGCCGTTCGCGGGCTGGGTAATCGCCGTTGCCTGCCGGCCGGTCCGTTGCGCGAACCCGTGGAGCGACTGCAGAGCGTCGATGCGCTGCTGTACAACGGCGCGGCAACGGATCACGCCGATGGTTACGGGTTTCAACTCAAACCTTCGGCGCTGGTCAATCTGCTGACGGGTGAGCGTCAGCCGGTTAATCATTTTCCGCCCGGCCAGGCGCTTCATGCGGTGGCGGGCATCGGTAACCCGCAACGTTTCTTCAACACCCTCGAAGGGCTACACTGGCGGCCTGTTCCCCATGCGTTCGCCGACCATGCCGTGTTCACTGCGCAGGCGCTTTCATTCAGCCCTTCGTTGCCGGTGGTCATGACCGAGAAGGACGCCGTCAAATGTGCGCCCTTCGCCGCGCCAGACTGGTGGTACCTGGCGGTAGAAGCCGTGCCTTCTCCCGCCTTTGTCAGTTGGTTCGATTCGCAGTTAAACCGTCTTTTGCCATGACTCGCTCAGGATTTCTTATGGACACCAAATTGCTCGACATCCTTGCTTGCCCGATCTGCAAAGGTCCTCTCAAGCTCAGCGCCGACAAAACCGAGCTGATCAGCAAGGGCGCCGGCCTGGCCTATCCAATTCGCGACGGCATCCCGGTCATGCTTGAAAGCGAAGCGCGTACGCTGACCACTGACGAGCGTCTGGACAAATGACTGCGGCCTTCACCGTTGTCATCCCGGCGCGCTATGGCTCCAGCCGTTTTCCAGGCAAACCTCTGAAAACCATTGCCGGCAAGCCGATGATCCAGCACGTCTGGGAACAGGCGCGTAAAAGCAGTGCGCAGCGCGTGGTGGTTGCTACCGATGACCCGCGTATTGTTGAAGCCTGTCAGGCCTTTGGCGCCGAAGTGCTGATGACCCGGGATGATCACAACTCCGGGACCGACCGCCTCGCAGAGGTGGCCGCCCAGCTGGGTCTGGCCAACGACGCGATTGTGGTCAACGTCCAGGGTGATGAGCCCATGATTCCACCGGCAGTGATCGATCAGGTCGCCGACAACCTCGCGGCGCACCCTGAGGCGCGCATGTCGACGCTTGCCGAGCCCATCGAAGACGTGGCGTCGCTGTTCAATCCGAACGTGGTCAAGGTGTGCTCGGACATCAACGGGCTGGCACTGACCTTCAGCCGCGCGCCGTTGCCCTGGGCCCGCGATGCGCTGGCCCTGACGCGCGAAGTGTTACCCGAAGGCGTGCCGTACCGCCGCCACATCGGCATCTATGCCTACCGCGCAGGCTTCCTTCATGACTTCGTCAGTTGGGGCCCTTGCTGGCTGGAAAACACCGAAAACCTCGAGCAACTTCGTGCGCTGTGGCACGGCGTGCGCATCCACGTGGCCGACGCCCTGGAAGCACCGCCGGCAGGCGTGGACACCGCTGAAGACCTCGAGCGCGTTCGGCGGCTGCTGGAGGTTTGATGAGCGTCCCGCTGTTTGATCTCCCAATGTTTATGCGGATGCGCCCATGACCCTGAACGTGCAGACGAACGTGTCCCTCAAGGCGTACAACACGTTCGGCGTTGAAGTGCGCGCCAGGTACTTCGCCGAGGCGTTCACCGACGACGATGTGCGTGAGGCCCTTTCGTACTCGGCCGGCCACGACCTCCCGCTGATGGTCATCGGCGGCGGCAGTAATCTGCTGCTGACCCAGGATGTCGATGCGCTTGTGCTGCGCATGGCCAGTCGCGGTACCCGGATCACCCACGAGGATTGTGGCGGCGCGATTGTCGAAGCCGAAGCGGGGGAGCCCTGGCACCCTTTCGTGCTGGAGACGCTCGCGCAGGGCTTGGCCGGGCTGGAAAACCTGAGTTTCATCCCCGGTACCGTCGGGGCTGCGCCGATGCAAAACATTGGCGCCTACGGCGTGGAGCTCAAGGACGTTTTCCACAGCCTGATTGCGATGGATCGGCACAACGGTGAGCTGCGCGAATTCACGTTGGCCGACTGTGCATTTGGCTATCGCGACAGTGTGTTCAAGCAGCAACCGAACCGATGGCTCATCCTGCGGGTTCGCTTCAAACTGAGCTTTTCCGCAAGCCTGCACCTGGACTACGGCCCGGTCCGGCAGCGCCTGGAAGAGCAGGGCATCAAAGAACCGTCGCCCATGCATGTGAGCCGCGCGATCTGCGCCATCCGCAGTGAAAAACTGCCGGATCCAGCGACGCTGGGTAACGCCGGGAGCTTTTTCAAAAACCCGCTGGTGCCCGCAGAGCAGTTCGCCTTCATCAAAAGCGCCTGGCCGGGCGTGGTCGGCTACCCACAGGCTGACGGGCAGGTCAAACTCGCGGCAGGATGGTTGATCGAGCAAGCCGGATGGAAAGGGTTTCGCGAGGGTGACGCTGGCGTGCATGCGCTGCAGTCGCTGGTGCTGGTCAATTATGGCCAGGCGTCAGGCAAGCAGTTGCTCGCACTCGCGCAGCGGGTCCAGTCGGACATTCTGGAGCGCTTCGGTGTCGCCCTGGAAATGGAACCCAACCTGTATTGAGTCAGGCTGTTCTTGCCGAGCTCAAGCGGTCTTCAGCCGGGTTTAAGTGAGCGTTTGGACGGAGAGGGGAGAACATGAGTGAAACCCTGTGTGCGATCGTTCTGGCGGCGGGGCTTGGCAGCCGCTATCGCAAGATTGCAGGTGAGCATCGCAACAAACTTCTCGCTCAATGCATTGGCCGTGACGGCATCGAGCGATCGGTGCTGGAGCAGGTGCTGGTCAATGTCCGTCCCCTCGCTGCAAAAACTGTCCTTCTGACCCGCTCGGATTACTGCAGCGTCGCTGAACTGGGCCTGCGCCACGGCTGTGAAGTGGTGCTACTGGATTCTCCGGGCATGGGCGACAGCATCGCTGCTGCCGTGTCGGCAGAGCCGGCCCATTGTGGCTGGTTGATTGCGCTGGGCGACATGCCCTTTATTCACGCTACAACGCTCGAACAGGTCGCAGGCTCAGTGGCAGACGACGCCATCAGCGTGCCGGTACATGGCGGGCGCTATGGGCATCCGGTCGCTTTCGGGCGCCTGTTCGGTCCGGCGCTCATGACGCTGGCAGGTGAAAAGGGCGCAAAACGGCTTTTCCAGAATGCGCGCATCCATGAAGTCCAGGTCGACGACCCTGGCGTGCTTTGGGACGTTGACGTTCCCGCTGCGCTGACTTTTCCGTCGCGCTGATCCCACAAACGCATAACGGCCATCCGCCGAGGCGGGTGTGCCATGCGTCAGGCCTTATCAAAACCCAGGCGAAAAAAAGCCCCACCTGCTTTCACAGGTGGGGCTTTCATAGTTACGCCTGTGTAGCTACGCCTGTGTAGCTACGACTGTGTAGCTACTGCCGATTAAACAAGCGGCTTAGGCTCGTCGTGCTCGGCACGTGCTGCAGCTTCGGCCTGAGCGTGTGGCGCAGCATTCGAGGCTTGCGCCTCTTTCTGCTGACGCTCGGCTTCCAGACGACGGCGACGCACTTCACGAGGATCGTTCGGTGCACGGCCATTGCTCGCCATAGGCAGCGCTGGCTTCTCTTCAGCTACAGGCTCTACCGCCGGTGCCTGGGGAGGCTCGACCGCGACGGGCGCGGCGACGATCTCCGGCGCAGCGGTCTGGGCTGCTGCGTCGATGGCAGGTTCAGTTGCCACTGGCTGCTGTACAACAGGCTCGGCGATTTTCGGAACATCGATTTCAGACACGTTCGCCTGCACCGGCTCTGCAGCCTTGGCCGGTTCTTCGATCTGAGAAGGCTCTGCAACCTTGACAGGCTCGACAACGTGCACAGGCTCCGAAGCCGCCACTTCAACGGCCTGGAAAGCAGGCGCAGGTGCTGGCGCTTCTACGGCCACAGGTGCAGGTATTTCCGTTGCCGCCGGTACTTCGACGACGACCGGCGCTTCTGCGGCAACTGGCGTCTCGGTGGACTCGGCTTCGGCAGCTGCCTTGACCTGACGTTCAAACGGGCTCAAAGAGGCGTCGAATGTTGCGACTTCCACTTCCGGCATGACCGAACGCTTGGTTTCAGCGGCAGGTGCCTCGACGGCAGGCGCTTCTGGCGCTGCATCGTTGGCCTGAGCCACCGGAGCGGCTTCAGTTGCGCTGGCCTCAACAGAGGTATTCGCACGTTCAGCCTGACGATGAGCATCGGCTTCGGCGGTGGCGCTGATGACACGCTCCGCTACGGCAGCGACGCTTGCACCTGCGGCAACTTCGCCGCGGTCGGCATTGGCGTGCACTTCGTCGTGGGACGTCTGAGCGTGCTCATGGCCTTCACCGTCGTTGGCTTCGGAAGCGTCGGAGCCTTCCGTGCCTTCGATTTCGTTGCCATTGGCATCACGTTGACGCTCGCGACGATTGCTGCGACGACGCTGACCGCGCGAACGACGACGAGGGCGGTCGCCTTCGGCGTGCTCCTGATTGTCATCCTGCTGCTCTTCACTGTTCAGCAACGTTTCGTCTTCGGCGGCAACGGCAGCCTGTTCGGCACGCGGCTGACGTTCTTCACGCGGTGGACGCGGCTGACGTTCTTCACGCGGCGCGCGCTCAGGGCGTTCTTCGCGGGGCAGATTGACAGCCGGTGCGGCGTCCAGTGGCTCGCGCAGTTCACGCACGCGCTCTTCACGCGGCTTGCGGTCTTCACGCGGTGCACGTGGCTGACGCTCTTCGCGCGGGGCACGGGCCTGGCGCTCTTCGCGTGGTGCAGTGGTTTCTTCACGGGCTTCACGTGGCTCGCGTGGTGCGCGCTCTTCACGAGGCGCGCGTTCCTCACGTGGAGCACGCTCTTCACGAGGTGCGCGTTCTTCACGGTCGGCACGCGGCGCACGCTCTTCACGAGGCTTGCGTTCTTCGTCGCGGCGGCCGTTACGGCTGCGGCTCTGCTGACGGCCGTTACGGCGCTCGTCATTGCGTGCCGGGCGCTGCTCGGCAACCGGTTTTTCGACCACCGCAGCCGGTGCGGCTGGCTCTTCCTTGCTGGCGAACAGACTGACCAGCGATTTCACCAGGCCTTTGAACAGGCTTGGCTCGTGGGCAACCGGAGCAGGGGCGGGGGCGACCGGAGCAGCGGCCTCGACCGGGACCGGCGCATTGGCACGCGCTGGAGCGGTCTTGACGGCCGCTTCCTGGCGAACCAGCGTGCGGGTGGCAGCAGCAGGCGGAGCCACTTCTTCAACCTCGGCAGCCGCCGCGGCGATTTCATAGCTGGTCTGCAGGCTGTGCGCTTCAGGGCTGTCATCACGCAGACGCTGGACTTCGAAGTGAGGCGTTTCGAGGTGGTCGTTCGGCAGGATGATGATGCGGGCGCGGGTGCGCAGTTCGATCTTGGTGATCGAGTTGCGTTTTTCGTTGAGAAGGAACGCGGCGACCGGGATCGGCACTTGAGCGCGCACTTCGGCAGTGCGGTCTTTCAGCGCTTCTTCTTCGATCAGGCGCAGGATCGCCAGGGACAGCGACTCAACGTCACGGATGATGCCGGTGCCGTTGCAGCGCGGGCAGACAATGCCGCTGCTCTCGCCCAGGGACGGACGCAGACGCTGACGGGACATTTCCAGAAGGCCGAAGCGCGAGATGCGGCCGACCTGGACACGGGCGCGGTCGGCTTCAAGACTTTCCCGGACCTTTTCTTCAACGGCGCGCTGGTTCTTGGCCGGGGTCATGTCGATGAAGTCGATGACAATCAGGCCGCCGATGTCACGCAGACGCAGTTGACGGGCGATTTCCTCAGCCGCTTCAAGGTTGGTCTGCAGGGCGGTTTCTTCGATGTCGCTGCCCTTGGTGGCGCGCGCCGAGTTGATGTCGATGGACACCAGTGCTTCGGTCGGATCGATAACGATGGAGCCACCGGAAGGCAGTTCGACGACACGCTGGAAGGCGGTTTCGATCTGGCTTTCGATCTGGAAACGGTTGAACAGCGGAACGCTGTCTTCGTACAGCTTGATCTTGCTGGCGTATTGCGGCATCACCTGACGGATAAACGTCAGCGCTTCTTCCTGGGCTTCGACGCTGTCGATCAGCACTTCGCCGATGTCCTGGCGCAGGTAGTCGCGGATGGCGCGGATGATGACGTTGCTTTCCTGGTAGATCAGGAACGGCGCGGAGCGGTCGAGGGAGGCCTCTTTGATCGCGGTCCACAGCTGGAGCAGGTAATCGAGGTCCCACTGCATTTCTTCGCTGCTGCGGCCAAGGCCGGCAGTACGAACGATCAGGCCCATGTCGGCTGGAGCAATCAGGCCGTTAAGCGCTTCGCGCAGTTCGTTGCGTTCTTCGCCTTCGATACGACGGGAGATACCGCCGGCGCGAGGATTGTTTGGCATCAGGACCAGGTAACGGCCGGCCAGACTGATGAAGGTGGTCAGGGCTGCGCCCTTGTTGCCACGCTCTTCTTTCTCGACCTGAACGATGACTTCCTGGCCTTCGCTCAGGACGTCCTTGATGTTGACGCGGCCTTCGGGCGACTTCTTGAAGTATTCGCGGGAGATTTCTTTCAACGGCAGGAAGCCGTGACGCTCGGAGCCGAAGTCGACAAACGCGGCTTCAAGGCTGGGTTCGATACGCGTGATCCGGCCTTTATAGATGTTGGCCTTCTTCTGTTCGCGGGCCCCGGATTCGATGTCCAGGTCGTATAGGCGCTGGCCGTCTACCAGCGCAACACGCAACTCTTCGGGTTGAGTTGCGTTAATCAGCATTCTTTTCATGTAGTACCGTCGGTTTCCGGGCTGCCGGAAACGGCGTTCGGCACACACGACTTCTCACGGTCGGTGTCAGGGCACGTCAGGAGTGCTTGAACACTCCAGTGTCTAACGAGGTTCGGCCAGCGGGGCCGAGTCGCGACGACGTTCCTGCTTGCTGTGGTGACAAATGACACCCTGTCAGCAAAAGCTTTGTCAGGAGGAGGAATCAACCATCGGTAGCGGACGATATGAAGCGTCTTGAATAAAGCCTTGTGCTACACAGTCCGACGGTTGTGCGTCTCCACCCCACACGTATCCCTGATAATTCGGGTGCTGCCGCGCGCTGAATCCGCAGCGGGTTGCATTTATCGCGAGCCTCCATTGGAAGTCCGCGCGTCATGGCTCAAATAAGGCATGGTTTCCGAAACATTCGCCCGGAGCGACTGCCAGCGACTGCACTTTGTGAACTGGCCTTGAACGTGGGCCTCGATGGCGAGTGACTCACTCTGCGATCGGGCTTGTTTCAGGCCTCATGTCACCTGCGCTTGTTACGCTTGCTGATCTTCCGTTGTCACCGAAAGCCCCGTAGGACGGCCTCGCGCCCTCGTGAATTGCGTTGGGCAGGGCCGGTTGTCATACCGTTTGTCCGCTGTCCAGGCCGCTTTTGGCGGCGTTCGCGACTATAGCAGCAATCATTAAGTGCTTCAAATCCATAAAAAATTGTTATGATTTGCGCCATGACAAATATCACCCCCCCAACCCCCGGCGTTCGGCTGGTAGAGGTTGCGCCGGAACTTGCCGGTCAACGCATCGATAACTTTTTGATCACGTACCTCAAGGGCGTTCCCAAGACCTTGATTTACCGCATTTTGCGTAAAGGCGAAGTGCGCGTGAACAAGGGCCGGATCAAGCCCGAGTACAAACTTCAGGCCGGCGATATCGTGCGCGTTCCGCCCGTTCGCGTGCCTGAGCGCGACGAGCCCGTGCCGGTTGCCCAAGGCCTGCTTCAGCGCCTTGAGGCCGCCATTGTCCATGAGGACAAAGGCCTGATCGTTCTCAACAAACCTGCGGGTATCGCGGTGCACGGTGGCAGCGGTTTGAGCTTCGGCGTTATCGAGGCCTTCCGTCAGCTGCGTCCCGATGCCAAGGAGCTGGAGCTGGTCCACCGTCTGGACCGCGACACTTCCGGGCTGCTGATGATCGCCAAGAAGCGCAGCATGTTGCGCCACCTGCACGAGCAATTGCGCGGCGACGGCGTCGACAAGCGTTATATGGCGCTGGTCCGTGGAAACTGGCCGACCGCGCAGAAGCAGGTCCGCGCGCCGCTGCTCAAGAGCAATCTTCGCTCCGGCGAGCGCATGGTCGAGGTCAACGAAGAGGGCAAAGAGGCGCTGACCCTGTTCAAGGTCCTGCGCCGCTTCGGTGATTTCGCCACCATGGTCGAGGCCCGGCCCATCACCGGCCGTACTCACCAGATCCGCGTGCACGCGCTGCATGCCGGTCACTGCATCGCCGGCGATCCCAAGTACGGCGATGAAGATTTCAGCCGCGAAATCCGTGACCTTGGCGGCAAGCGTCTGTTCCTCCACGCGTATGCCCTGACAGTGCCGCTGCCCGATGGTGGCGAGCTGAAACTTGAAGCCCCGGTCGACGAGATGTGGGCCAAAACCGTGGAGCGACTGCTGCTTGCGCCCTGATTACGAACTGCTGATCTTCGACTGGGACGGCACGCTGTCCGATTCCATCGGCCGCATCGTCGAGGCGATGCAAGCCGCAGCGCGCCTCGCAGGTCGGCCGGTGCGCGATGACGTGGCGATCAAGGGCATTATCGGGCTGGGGTTGCCGGAGGCCATCCGCACGCTGTACCCGGACATCACTGCCAATGACCTGATCGATTTTCGTCAGCACTACGCAGACCATTACATGGCCATGGACGTTGAGCCGTCCAGGTTGTTCGAGGACGTGCATGAGTCGCTGGACGCCTTTCGCGCCGAGGGCTATCAGTTGGCCGTCGCGACCGGCAAGGCTCGCCGAGGGCTGGATCGGGTGTTGAAGGCCCATGGCTGGACCGATTTTTTCGACGCGACCCGCGCAGCCGACGAAACCGCGAGCAAGCCAGACCCTCTGATGCTCAATCAGATTCTTCAGCAGTGTGGCGTCAGGCCTGAAAAGGCGTTGATGATCGGCGATGCGTCGTTTGATCTGATGATGGCGCGTAACGCCGGGATGGACTCAGTGGCGGTCGGGTATGGCGCGCAGCCGCTCGACTCGCTGCTTGAATACCAGCCCCGTCTGGCGATCAAACATTTTTCCGAATTGCGCACCTGGCTGGGTGCGCGGGCTGCTGAAACTTCGCTGTTGGGGTAATTGATCTATGTCGGACGAATGGAAATCTCCGTCTTCGCCAGAGCGCGATGACACAGGGGACGCAAAAAGCTGGAAATTGCTGGAAAAAACCCTGCTTGCCAGTGTGCAGGAGCAGCGTCGTTCGCGGCGTTGGGGGATCTTCTTCAAGTCGCTGACGTTCCTTTATCTGTTCGGCGCGCTGGCACTGTTCTCGCCTCTGATGGATTTCGGCAAGGGAGGCTCGCGCAGTACCAGCCACACGGCTTTGATCGAGGTGAAGGGCATGATCGCCGACACCGAAGCGGCCAGCGCTGACAATATCGTCGGTAGCTTGCGAGCTGCGTTCGAAGACGAAAAAACCAAAGGCGTGATCCTTCGCATCAACAGCCCGGGTGGCAGTCCGGTGCAGTCCGGCTATATCTACGACGAAATTCGTCGCCTGCGCGCGCAGAAGCCGGACATCAAGGTGTATGCGGTGATTACTGACCTGGGTGCTTCGGGTGCGTATTACATCGCCAGCGCCGCTGACCAGATCTACGCAGACAAGGCCAGCCTGGTGGGTTCGATCGGCGTAACGGCCGCGGGCTTCGGTTTTGTTGGCACCATGGAAAAACTGGGTGTCGAACGTCGCACGTATACCTCGGGCGAACACAAAGCCTTTCTTGATCCGTTTCAGCCGCCAAAGCCTGACGAAACTGCGTTCTGGCAGGGCGTTCTGGACACCACGCACAAGCAGTTCATCGCCAGCGTGAAAGCAGGGCGTGGCGACCGCTTGAAAGACAAGGATCACCCCGAGTTGTTTTCCGGGCTGGTCTGGACCGGCGAGCAGGCCGTCGGTTTGGGTCTGGTGGACGGGCTTGGCAGTGCCAGCTACGTGGCGCGGGACATCATCGGTGAGAAAGAGATGGTGGATTACACCGTGCAGGAGTCTGTGTTTGATCGCTTCTCCAAAAAAATGGGCGCCAGCGTTGCCGAGCAAATCGCGATGTGGGCGGGGTTCAAAGGGCCCTCGATGCGCTGATCCTTCCGGCAGGCCTGATGCATTGCGCGACAAATACCCGGCCACTGGTCGGGTTTTTTATGGCCGTCAAGGCAACTCGACGCCTTCATTCATAAGCATGTCCACAAGGCGTATTAAAGGAAGGCCGATCAAGCTGGTGGCGTCGGGCCCCTCTGTGCTTTGGAACAGGCTGACGCCCAAACCTTCTGCCTTGAAGCTGCCAGCGCAGTCGTAGGGCTGTTCCGCCTGCAGGTAACGTCGCAGATGCGCATCGTCCAGCAGGCGCATGTGTACGGTAAACGGAACGCAGTCGACCTGGCACTTCCCGGTGCGGCTGTTGAAGAGGGCAAGGCCGGTGAGAAAGCTCACACTCTTGCCACTGCTGGCCTTCAGCTGTTCCAGGGCACGCTCGAAGGTATGTGGTTTGCCAATGATGCGGTCGCCCAACACGGCCACCTGATCCGAGCCGATAATCAAGTGGTTGGGAAATTGTGTGGCCAGGGCCATGGCTTTTTCCTGCGCCAGCCGTCTCACAAGCTGGGTGGCCGACTCGTCCGGTCGGTGGCTTTCATCGATGTCGGGCGATGCGCAGACGAATGGCAAGCGCAGCCGATCGAGCAATTCGCGGCGGTAACGCGAGCTGGAAGCAAGGAGTAGAGGCTGCATGGGTTGCTCCGAAACATGAAAGTCGAGTGTAATCAGCAGCTCAGGTTGCGAACAGGCCTGAATTTCCTTTGACAGTCGAAAGGGTCGTCCCTAGAATGCTGCGCCTATGTTGAATGACCCGATTCCACCTCACGTTGACCCGCGCAAATTAGCTGATCGTGGCACTACTCTTCAGGGAGAGATGCTGCTGGCTGATTTGGAGAGACTCTGCGACCCGCTTGCTGACAATCTCGGTACGGTGCAGGCGAAATTCGTTTTTGAACGAGACGAGCAACGCGCTGTGGTCATCCATAGCGAAATTGACGTCGAAGTCAAAATGGTTTGCCAGCGTTGTCTTGAGCTGGTCACCTTTCCCATCCACAGCGAATGCAGTTATGCCGTGGTGAAGGAGGGTGCAAACACCCAGTCGTTGCCGAAAGGCTATGACGTGCTGGAACTCGGCGAAGATCCCATGGATCTGCTGGCCTTGATCGAGGATGAGCTGTTGCTCGCCTTGCCCATTGTTCCAACTCATGATCCGAAAGAATGCCAGCCGCCGGCGGACCTCAATGAGCCCGAGCCGAGCGAGGACGAGGTAACGCGGTCCAACCCGTTCAGTGTATTGGCGCAGTTAAAGCGTGACCCAAACGTTTAGGAGTTAATCAATTATGGCTGTTCAGCAGAACAAAAAATCCCGCTCTGCCCGTGACATGCGTCGTTCGCACGACGCTCTCGAGGCTAGCACTCTGTCTGTAGAAAAAACCACCGGTGAAGTTCACCTGCGTCACCACGTATCGCCAGAAGGCGTATACCGTGGCCGTAAAGTGATCGACAAGGGCGCTGACGAGTAATTTCTTGTCTGCTCCGGTCATCGCGATCGACGCAATGGGCGGGGACTTCGGTCCCCGCAGCATTGTTCAGGCCAGCATTGCCTGCCTGCTTGCTACACCCTCGCTACACCTGACCCTTGTCGGTCAAGCTCCCCTCCTTGAAGAACTCATCGCCCGCCATCCCGGTGTCGATCGCTCGCGTCTGCGCGTTGTGCATGCCAGTGAAGTCATCACCATGGACGAGCGTCCGTCGCAGGCGCTGCGCGGCAAGCCTGATTCATCCATGCGTGTGGCTCTGCAGCAACTCGCCGAAGGCCAGGCGCACGCCTGCGTGAGCGCCGGCAATACGGGTGCGTTGATGGCGCTTTCCCGGCTTGTGCTGAAAACCCTTCCCGGCATCGACCGCCCGGCGATGGTGGCGGCCATTCCCACGCAACGCGGTTGCTGCCAGCTCCTGGACCTGGGTGCGAATGTCGACTGCAGCGCCGAGCAGCTCTATCAGTTTGCAGTGATGGGCTCAGTCGCGGCCGAGTCGCTGGGCGTGAAGCGACCCAAGGTTGCGTTGCTGAATGTTGGCACCGAGGACATCAAGGGCAATCAGCAGGTCAAGCTGGCCGCCAGCCTGTTGCAGGCGGCGCCAGGGTTGAACTACGTCGGCTTTGTCGAAGGTGATGGCCTGTATCGAGGCGAGGCGGATGTCGTCGTCTGCGACGGTTTCGTGGGTAATGTGCTGCTCAAGTCCAGCGAAGGCCTCGCGTTGATGATCGGCGACCGAATCGAGGCGCTGTTTCGCCGTAACCTGCTGTCGCGTCTGGCTGGGCTCGTCGCCAGGCCCGTGCTGGGCCGGCTTAAGACCGATCTGGCGCCAGCGCAGCACAACGGTGCCAGCTTTCTCGGTTTGCAGGGGATTGTGCTGAAAAGCCACGGCTCAGCTGACGCCCAGGGGTTTCAGAGTGCCATCCAGCGCGCGCTGGTCGAGATTCAGGAGAACCTGCCGCAGCGCTTGCGCGGTCGTCTGGAGGAGCTGCTTTAGGGCCTGAGTGCCAGTCTTGCGCTAGAATGTGACGCCTGTGACCGCCGGGTCATCCAACTTTCCATCGCAACACATTGAATTACCTCGCGTTCGGCTCGCCGGGCGCTCTTTTTGACGAGAATAATCAGGGGCTTGTTAATGTCTGCTTCCGTCGCATTTGTCTTCCCGGGCCAGGGCTCGCAGTCCCTCGGCATGCTGGCCGAGCTGGGCGCGCAGCATCCGCTGGTGCTGGATACCTTCAAAGAAGCTTCCGATGCTCTGGGTTATGACCTCTGGGCACTGACTCAGCAGGGCCCGGAAGAGAGCCTTAATCAGACGGACAAAACCCAGCCCGCCATTCTCACTGCTTCGATTGCCTTGTGGCGTCTGTGGCTGGCGGAAGGCGGCGTGCGCCCTGCTTACGTTGCGGGCCATAGCCTGGGTGAGTACAGCGCGCTGGTTGCCGCAGGCAGCCTGACCCTCGCGGACGCGGTCAAACTGGTCGAGCGCCGTGGTCAGCTGATGCAGGAAGCTGTGCCGGCGGGGCAGGGCGGCATGGCGGCCATTCTGGGTCTTGACGATGCGGTGGTCATTGCCGCTTGCGCCGAGGTGGCCCAGGGTGAAGTGGTCAGTGCGGTGAACTTCAATTCGCCCGGTCAGGTTGTCATTGCCGGTGCCAAGGCCGCCGTCGAGCGCGCCATTGAAGGCTGCAAGGCCAAGGGCGCCAAGCGTGCCCTGCCATTGCCGGTAAGCGTGCCCTCGCATTGCGAGTTGATGCGCCCGGCGGCCGAACGCTTTGCCGAATCGATCGCTGCCATTGAATGGCAGGTGCCGCAGATCCCGTTGGTGCAAAACGTCAGCGCCAGCGTCGTGTCTGACCTCGACACGCTGAAAACCGATCTGCTGCAGCAGCTCTACAAACCAGTGCGCTGGGTCGAATCGATTCAGACCCTGGCCGCAGAGGGTGCCCTGCAGTTGGTCGAATGCGGCCCGGGCAAGGTCCTCGCCGGTTTGAACAAGCGTTGCGCCGATGGCGTGACCACTCACAATCTCAATACCCCAGACGCCTTCGCCGCCGCTCGCGCGGCGCTGGCCTGAATAGGAGACGCCTGCATGAGTCAGGGTAAAGTTGCACTAGTCACCGGCGCGAGCCGCGGCATCGGCCGGGCCATCGCCCTGGAACTGGGACGTAACGGTGCCACGGTTGTCGGCACGGCGACGTCGGAGTCCGGCGCCGAGAAGATCACCGCCTATTTCAAGGAAAACGGTATCGAAGGCTTCGGCCTGGCGCTGGATGTCGGCAGTGACGAGTCCGTGGCCGCTGCGCTGGCCCAGATCACCGAGCGTGTGGGCGCGCCGTTGATTCTGGTCAATAACGCCGGCATCACCCGTGACAACCTCATGATGCGCATGAAAGATGACGAATGGCATGACGTTATCAACACCAACCTGAGCAGCCTGTTCCGCCTGTCAAAAGGCGTCCTGCGTGGCATGACCAAGGCGCGCTGGGGCCGGATCATCAGCATCGGTTCGGTGGTGGGTGCCATGGGCAACGCAGGTCAAGTAAACTATGCGGCCGCCAAGGCGGGTCTGGAAGGCTTCAGCCGTGCCCTGGCACGTGAAGTCGGGTCGCGCGCGGTCACGGTCAACTCGGTGACCCCGGGTTTCATCGACACCGACATGACGCGTGAGCTGCCAGAAGCGCAACGGGATTCCCTGACGGCCCAGATTCCTCTGGGCCGACTGGGGCAGGCAGAAGAGATCGCGCATGTTGTCGCTTTTCTTGCCTCAGAAGGTGCAGGCTACGTTACCGGGGCTACAATCCCCGTTAACGGCGGCATGTACATGTGACGAGTCGTATTGAAAAAATGTCATACGGGCTGTCTAAAATCCGTTATAAAGCTGAAATCTATTAAGGGGCAGAGGGTCGTTGGGCGTAGCGGAAAATGCGTTTAGCTTGAAATGCGCAAATCCTCTTCTATACACTTACCCATCGGCCAGCTGCCTGAATTTGTCCACTAGGAGTTAAAACACGGTATGAGCACCATCGAAGAGCGCGTCAAGAAAATCGTTGCCGAACAACTTGGCGTCAAGGAAGAGGAAGTCACCAACAGTGCTTCCTTCGTTGAAGACCTGGGTGCCGACTCCCTTGATACCGTTGAGCTGGTAATGGCTCTGGAAGAGGAATTCGAGACCGAAATCCCTGACGAAGAAGCCGAGAAGATCACCACCGTACAAGCGGCTATCGATTACGTTACTGCCCACCAGGCGTAAGATTTTGTAATCGTAGTTTGCTGTCCTGGAGAAACCGCACTGCCCTTGGCGTGCGGTTTTTTCTTTGAATAGGGCAGCGTTTCATCAATAGAAGAAAGGAGAGTCCTGTGTCGCGTAGACGCGTCGTGGTCACCGGTATGGGTATGCTGACGCCTTTGGGCACGGATGTGCCGAGCACCTGGCAAGGCATTCTGGCTGGCCAGAGTGGCATTGGGCCTATCGAACACACAGACCTGTCCAAGTACACCACCCGTTTTGGCGGTTCGGTGAAGGGATTCAATGTCGAGGAATACCTGTCGGCCAAAGAGGCCCGCAGACTCGACCTGTTCATTCAGTACGGGCTGGCTGCCAGCTTCCAGGCCGTGCGCAACTCCGGCATCCAGATCGACGACAGTAATCGCGAACGCGTTGGCGTGGCGATGGGATCGGGCATCGGAGGTCTCACCAACATCGAAAACACCAGCCGCCTGATGCACGAGCAGGGGCCGGGCAAGATCTCCCCGTTTTTCGTACCGGGTTCGATCATCAACATGATTTCCGGGTTTCTGTCGATCCATCTTGGCGCACAGGGTCCCAATTACGCCATCGCCACAGCCTGCACCACGAGCACCCATTGCATCGGCATGGCGGCGCGCAACATCGCCTACGACGAAGCAGACGTGATGATTGCCGGTGGCGCTGAAATGGCCGCCTGCGGTCTGGGAATGGGCGGCTTCGGCGCCTCCCGCGCGCTGTCCACTCGCAACGACGAGCCTGCTCGCGCCAGCCGTCCATGGGACAAAGGCCGCGATGGCTTCGTGCTGTCCAATGGCGCCGGTGCCATGGTGCTTGAAGAGCTGGAACACGCCAGGGCGCGTGGCGCGACCATTTATGCAGAGCTGATCGGTTTCGGCATGAGCGGCGACGCCTTCCACATGACCTCGCCGCCTGACGACGGTGCCGGCGCAGCGCGCTGCATCACCAATGCCCTGCGCGACGCCAGGATTCGCCCTGAAGACGTGCAGTACATCAACGCCCACGGCACCTCCACGCCTGCTGGTGATCTGGCCGAGGTCAGCGCCATCAAGAAGGTGTTTGGTGAACACGCCTACAAGCTCGCGGTCAGCTCGACCAAATCGATGACCGGCCACCTGCTGGGCGCCGCCGGTGCGATCGAAGCGATCTTCAGCGTGCTGGCAATCAAGGATCAGGTCGCGCCGCCGACCATCAACCTCGATGAGCCGGACGAGGGCTGTGACCTGGACTTCGTGCCTCACGAGCCGCGCAGAATGCCCATCGACGTGGTGATATCCAACTCGTTCGGTTTTGGCGGCACCAACGGTTCGCTGGTCTTCCGTCGGTACGCCGAGTGACCCTGAGCTGGATCGATGGCCTTGCAGCCGACTCCCTTGCCGTCAAGGACCGGGGTCTGGCTTACGGCGATGGTCTCTTCGAAACCTGTCTGGTCACGGCCGGGCAGCCGCTGCTCTTCCAGCGTCACCTGGACCGGCTGTCAGCAGGGGCGCAGCGCCTGGCGTTGAACCTTGACCTGCCGTTGACTGAGCGCGAGTGCCGCAGTTTTGCCGGGGAAGTAGGCGAGGGCGTGATGAAGCTCATCGTCACCCGTGGCGACGGGGTACGGGGTTATGCACCGGCATCGAACGCCACGCCGCGCCGCATTCTGCAGGCCGGCCCGTTGCCCGCGTACCCCGAAGCCCATGCACAGCAAGGCATCAGGCTGTTCTCCTGTCAGACTCGTCTGGCCGAGCAGCCGTTGCTGGCCGGGCTCAAGCACCTGAATCGTCTTGAGCAAGTGCTTGCCCGCAGCGAATGGCAGAACGCTGACTATGCCGAAGGCCTGATGCGGGACGTATCCGGGCGAATCATCGAAGGGGTTTACAGCAATCTTTTCATGGTCAAGGGCGGCGTTCTGCTGACGCCGGACCTGCGCCGATGCGGTGTGGCGGGCGTCATGCGAGCCGAGATCCTGGCGCTGGCAGAGCGCGAGAATATGCCTGCCCGGGAGCTGGATCTGCACATGGCTGACCTGCAGAAGGCCGACGAGGTGTTCGTCTGCAACAGCGTGTATGGCATCTGGCCGGTGCTGGGCATCGAGCATCTGAACTGGCCGGTTGGGCCGCTGACCCGTAAACTCCAACACCTTGTTCGCGGGCTTCTGGATATCTGATTCGTGATCCGAAAATTTCTTGTCTTGCTGGAAGCAGGTGTGGTTCTGGCGGGGTTGCTGCTGGGTGTGGCTTATTGGCAGCAGAGCGGCGCGCTGCATCAGACACTCAACCTGACCCAGGAAAAACTGCTGGATGTACCGGCTGGTTCCTCGCCGACCGGTGTGCTGAATCGGCTCCAGGCCGACGGCGTCATCGACGATGCCTTTTGGCTGCGGCTGTACTGGCGCTTCAATTTGCAGGGACAGTCGCTGCACAGCGGCGAGTACCGCATGGTCCCCGGTATGAACGCTGAGTCTCTGCTCGATCTCTGGCAGAAAGGCGAAGTCGTCCAATACAGCGTGACGCTGGTCGAGGGCTGGACTTTCCGCCAGGTGCGTGCGGCGCTGGCCAAACAAAACAAGCTTGAGCAAACCACCGCCTATCTTGATGACGCGGGGCTGATGGCGAAGCTTGGCCATCCCGACGTCTTTCCGGAAGGGCGATTCTTTCCGGACACCTATCGCTACGTGCGCGGCATGACGGACGTTGAATTGCTCAAGCAAGCCTACAATCGTCTTGATGAAGTACTGCAGGAGGAGTGGGACAAGCGCGCTGCCGATGTGCCTTACACCGATGCCTACCAGGCGCTGATCATGGCGTCGCTGGTGGAAAAGGAAACCGGTGTGCCTCAAGAGCGTGGCCAGATCGCAGGGGTGTTTGTGCGTCGCTTGCAGCAAGGCATGCTGTTGCAGACCGATCCAACCGTGATCTACGGCCTGGGTGATCGCTACAACGGCAAAATCACCCGGGCGCTGCTGAAAGAGCCTACGCCTTACAACACCTATGTCATTGCCGGTCTGCCGCCCACCCCGATTTCCATGGTCGGACGCGAGGCAATCCATGCGGCGATGCACCCTGTTGCCGGCAACAGCCTGTACTTCGTGGCAAGAGGGGACGGCAGTCATGTTTTTTCTGCGGATCTGGACGCGCACAATGCGGCGGTGAAGGAGTTTCAGCTCAAGCGCCGCGCGGATTACCGTTCGAGTCCGGCGCCTGTCGCCGTACCGGTAATGCCAGCCGACACCACAGAAAAGCCGGCCGACGCGACGCCGCCTTCCTCTGAGCCGCAGCCTTCGGCGTTGAAAGCCGTCGAGCCGGAATCGAGTGAGCCGCCATCGAAACCGCAGACCGAGACGGCAGACCCGTCGACCCCGGCCAATGGCAACGGCGAACCCTCGCAATGAATCTGACCAAGGACTGCCTGTGACCGGTTTGTTTATTACCCTGGAAGGCCCCGAAGGCGCGGGCAAAAGCACCAACCGCAATTATCTGGCCGAGCGCCTGCGCAGAGAAGGCATCGACGTGGTGCTGACCCGCGAGCCGGGCGGCACACCACTGGCCGAGCGCATTCGCGAGCTGTTGTTGGCGACTGGCGACGAGCAGATGTTCGTCGATACCGAGCTGCTGCTGATGTTCGCCGCCCGCGCGCAACACCTCGCAGCGTTGATCCGCCCGGCGCTGGCCCGCGGTGCGGTAGTGCTTTGCGATCGGTTTACCGATGCGACGTACGCGTATCAGGGTGGCGGCCGAGGCTTGCCCATCGAGCGTATCGCCGTACTGGAGGATTTCGTTCAAGGCGCATTGCGGCCCGACCTGACGCTGGTGTTCGACCTGCCCATCGAGATTGGTCTTGCCCGCGCCTCTGCGCGTGGTCAGCTTGACCGGTTCGAGCAGGAGGGCCGTGCGTTTTTCGAGGCTGTGCGCAGTACGTATCTGTCCCGCGCTGCCGCGGCCCCCGAGCGTTATCGCCTGGTGGACGCTGCGCTGCCGCTGGCCGATGTGCAGGCGTCTCTCGACCTGCTGGTTCCCGAATTGCTCACGCTGCTGGCGGCCCGCCGACATGGCTGAGGCCTATCCCTGGCAGCACGGTCTCTGGCAGCAACTGGCCGGGCGCACGCAGCATGCTCATGCTTACCTGCTGCACGGCCCGGCGGGTATCGGCAAACGGGCGCTGGCCGAGCGGCTGATGTATCTGCTGCTGTGTCAGCGCCCAGCGGGGCTTGAGGCGTGCGGGCAATGCAAGTCCTGCTCGCTGCTGGCGGCTGGCAGTCACCCCGACCATTACGTGCTGGAGCCGGAGGAGGCCGACAAGGCGATCAAGGTCGATCAAGTGCGCGATCTGGTCAGTTTCGTGGTGCAGACCGCACAGATGGGCGGGCGCAAGGTAGTGCTGATCGAACCGGTCGAGTCAATGAACATCAATGCCGCCAATGCGCTGCTCAAAAGCCTTGAAGAACCCTCGGGCAACACCATTCTGCTGCTGGTCAGTCATCAACCGAGCCGGCTGCTGCCGACGGTCAAAAGCCGGTGCGTGCAACAGGCGTGTCCGCTGCCGAGCGAGGCCATGAGTGTCGCCTGGCTGGCCGACGCGCTGCCCGATTGCACAGAGCAGGAGCGTATGGACCTGCTGGTGCTCGCCGCCGGTTCGCCACTGGGCGCCGTCAAGCTGCAAGCGCAGGGCGTTCATGAGCAACGCGCGCTGGTGGTGGAGGGCGTCAAAAAGCTGCTCAAAGGCCAGCAGTCTCCGACGCAGCTCGCCGAGGGGTGGAAGGACATCCCCTTGCTGCTGCTCTTCGACTGGTTCTGCGACTGGTCGAGCCTGATCCTGCGCTACCAGCTGACGCAGGACGAAGATGGTCTGGGCCTGAACGACATGCGCAAGGTCATACAGTATCTGGCGCAGAAATCCTCGCAGCGCAACGTACTCGCCATCCAGGACTGGGTGCTTATGCAGCGGCAGAAGGTCATGTCAAAAGCGAACCTGAACCGGGTTTTGTTGCTCGAAGCATTATTGGTGCAGTGGGCAGGTCTGACCGGACAGGGTTAGACTGGCGCACTGCATGACATCAGCATTGCCGAGGAAACCGAGATGAGTGTGCCATTGAGCCCAGGTCCGCGTAACGGCATCCTGTCCCTGACCATCAAGGACAAGTCCGTCCTCTACGCCGCGTACATGCCGTTCATCAAAAACGGCGGGCTGTTCATTCCAACCAGCAAAAGCTACAAGCTGGGCGATGAAGTGTTCATGCTGCTCAACCTGATGGACGAGCCTGAAAAAATCCCGGTCGCCGGCAAGGTCACCTGGATCACGCCGAAGGGTGCCCAGGGCAACCGCGCCGCGGGCGTCGGCGTTCAGTTCAACGACGGTGACAACACTGCGCGCAACATGATTGAAAACTACCTGGCCGGCGCTTTGAAGTCCGACCGTCCTACCCACACGATGTAAGTTGCTCCCGCCGCCATGCTTGTAGATTCCCATTGTCACCTTGATCGCCTCGATCTCAGCGCCCACGACGGCTCCCTCGACAACGCCTTGCAAGCAGCGAGGGACAGGGGCGTCGGGCACTTCCTGTGCATCGGCGTCAGCGCCGAAAACGCAGGCGCCGTGAAAGCCCTGGCCGAACGTTACGATGACGTCGATTGCTCGGTGGGTATACACCCGCTGGACCTCAAACCCGGCGAGGCGCCTGCGCTGGAGTGGTTGCTCGGCGAGCTGAATCACCCGCGAGTGGTGGCTATTGGCGAAACCGGGCTGGACTATCACTACGAGCCCGAGGCCGCCGAGTTGCAGCAGGCCTCTTTCCGCCTTCATTTGCAGGCAGCTAACGTGACGGGCAAGCCGGTCATCGTGCACACCCGTGGCGCTCGTGCCGATACGCTGCAATTGCTGCGCGAAGCGTCATTGCCCCAGGGCGGTGTGTTGCATTGCTTCACCGAAGACTGGGACATGGCCAAAGCTGCGCTGGACCTGGGCTTCTATATTTCGCTGTCCGGCATCGTCACCTTCCGCAATGCCGAGGCGTTGCGGGACGTCGCCAGCAAGGTGCCGGCTGACCGGTTGCTGGTCGAGACAGATTCTCCCTACCTGGCGCCCATCCCGTACCGTGGCAAGCCGAACCTGCCGCAGTATGTGCGTGAAGTAGCCGAGTTCCTGGCCATGCTCCGCGGCGAGACCTTCGAGCGCTTCGCCGAACAGACCAGCGAGAACTTCAAGCGGCTGTTCCCGCTGGCCCACGTCAGGAACTGAACACGCCCCCTCAAATCGCGGCCAAAAAAAACCCGGGTTCTGGGGGGTGAATCCGGGTTAAGACCATTAGGAGTACAACAAAGACACGCTATCCGTAGGTGTCCTTACCGGCGCTGGCACTTGGGGGAGATGCCGCGCTGGCGAAGATAAGTATTGGCTAAAATCGGCCCGCGTCCAGTCTGCCTCTGTGTGATTTTTAAACAGTTTTGGAATACCCGGCGCATTCCTGATACCCCAATCTCTCTGAGCCCTCGCGCAATTGACCGCCTGACCCTCATCGACAAAAAGCGAGACTGTCTTGGCCTTGCGCGTTTCCTTTTGCCTCGGTAGAGCGAAATTCGTCAGAAAACGGATACAGGTCGGATGCTCCGTGCATTCTGCTGCGAGATAGGCATAATGTGCGGCTTCGATTTCGAACCCGCAGCCCCTCCTATGCAGAAAGAACCTCGTAAAGTCCGTGAGTTTCGCCGCCGTGAGCAGGAAATTCTCGACACCGCGCTTAAGCTGTTCCTGGAACAGGGTGAAGACAGCGTCACTGTCGAAATGATCGCGGACGCCGTGGGCATCGGCAAAGGCACCATCTACAAGCACTTCAAATCCAAGGCCGAGATTTATCTGCGCCTGATGCTCGACTACGAGCGGGATTTAAACGAGCTTTTGCATTCCGCGGATGTCGACAAAGATAAAGAGGCGCTGTCCCGCGCCTACTTCGAATTCCGTATGCGCGACCCGCAGCGCTATCGCCTGTTTGACCGGCTTGAAGAGAAAGTCGTCAAAGGTAACCAGGTGCCGGAGCTGGTCGAGGAGCTCCACAAGATTCGCGCTTCAAACTTTGAACGCCTGACCTTGCTGATCAAGGGCCGAATTTCCGAAGGCAAGCTCGAAGACGTCCCTCCGTATTTTCACTATTGCGCCGCATGGGCACTGGTGCACGGGGCGGTGGCGTTGTATCACTCGCCGTTCTGGAGCAATGTCCTTGAGGATCAGGAAGGTTTTTTCCAGTTCCTGATGGACATCGGCGTGCGCATGGGCAACAAGCGCAAGCGTGACATTGATCATGCGCCCGAAGCCAAGCCTGCCTCCGCGGCAGAGTAAGAATCTGTCCAGGGCACCGCCTTCAACAAGCAAAGTTTCCTCCCCGGTCGATGTGGCGCAAAAGCTGCATTAACTGGCCATTCGCCGGTTTTCCGTCGCCGGACTTTGGAGGAAATAATGCGTAGCCTGGTTTTACTGCTGGCTCTACTGGCGTTGAGTGGCTGCATGCACGTCAGCGATCTGGCACAAGGCGCTCACGACGAGCTCAGTGACGCCGGGCTGCTGGATCACAGTTCAACCCGCCGGTTGAACAACTTTCGCCTGCAACCCGACTCGTTCATCTACATTGCCCAGGGCGCGTTCGTCCCGCGCGGTGGCGCATACCCGCGCCCCAACGTTGTGGCTGAAGAAGCGTTCAACGGCTTTGTCGAGTATTTCCCGATGGTCCGCCGCGCTCGCGCCCCGGAAGGTCTGGACGACGCGATGAACGAAGCCCGCTCTGCCGGTGCGCACTACTTGTTGTATACGCGGTTTGCCAAGGCGGACGACCGCATTGGCACTTTCGATGAATGGTCTGATCAGGAAGCCGTGGATCGTCTGGGCATCGACAATGGCGTCATCCAGCTAATGCTGATCGAGACCAATACCCGCTATCTGATCGACTCGGCTCGCATCCACAGCCGCGGTGGTTTGCTGACGTTGTACGACACCAAGCCCGAAGATTTGCTAGGACCCCCGATGGAGGCTTACGCTCGCAGTCTGTTGGGCGTCGAAGCCCGCTGAGGAGTGGCGTATGACCGGGCAGGACAAAGCGAACGATTTGCTGGCGCAGATTGCCACGGGCGGCAAGGGCTTGCCGCCCGTGCATTTGTGGAACCCGGCGTTTTGCGGCGACATCGACATGCGTATTGCCCGCGACGGCACTTGGTTCTATCTGGGTACGCCTATCGGTCGCAAGCCCATGGTCCGGTTGTTTTCCACCATCATCCGCCGAGACGGGGATGAGTATTTTCTGATCACCCCGGTGGAAAAGGTCGGCATCAAGGTAGACGACGCACCCTTTGTTGCGGTGCTGCTGAGCACTGAAGGCGCCGGGGAGTCGCAGGTTCTTCGATTCACCACCAACGTCGACGACGAGGTGGCAGCCGGGCCCGAGCATCCACTGCGCGTCGTGATCGACCCGCACACCCATGAACCTTCACCTTATCTCCATGTGCGCAACAACCTCGAAGCGTTGGTGCATCGCAATGTTTTCTATCAGTTGGTGGATCTGGCCGTCACCCGCGAAATCGACGGCCAGCGCTGGCTGGGTGTGTGGAGCGCGGGCGAATTTTTCCGCATCGGTCTCGAACCCTGAAACCCGCTTTGCCGTTGGACGCTGCACGCTCAGCCAATTGCCTGGCCTGCGCCGCGCGGTTACAGTGCCGCCCCCGTTTTTTCCTGAGGTTTTTCCATGAGTCAGTCCTTTGATATCGCCGTGATCGGCGCCACCGGTACTGTCGGCGAAACCATCGTGCAGATCCTCGAAGAGCGCGACTTCCCGGTTGGCGCACTGCATTTGCTCGCCAGCGCCGAATCGGCCGGCAGCTCTGTGCCGTACCGAGGGAAGAATGTTCGGGTGCGCGAAGTCGACGCATTTGATTTCAACAAGGCAAAAATAGCGTTCTTCGCGGCGGGCGCCGCGGTCACGCGCAGCTACGCCGAGCGCGCCACTGCAGCAGGCTGTGCGGTCATCGACTTGTCCGCCGGCTTGCCGGTCGAGCAGGCTCCCAACGTGGTACCCGAAGTCAATGGCGCCAGCTTGAGTGCTCTGGCCGCGCCCGCTCAGGTTGCCTGCCCGAGTTCCAGCGCTGCAGCGCTTGCGTTGGTGCTGGCTCCGCTGCGATCGCTGATGAACATCGAGCGGGTCACGGTAACGGCCTGCCTGGCAGTCTCGAGCATGGGCCGCGAAGGGGTCACTGAACTGGCCCGACAAACCGCAGAATTGCTCAATGTGCGTCCGCTGGAGCCCCGAGTGTTCGACCGGCAAATGGCGTTCAACGTGCTGGCCCAAGTGGGCAAGCCTGATGACGAAGGTCACGTGCCCCTGGAAAAACGTTTGGTCAGCGAGTTGCGCGAGTTGCTGTCGCTGCCTTTAATCAAGATCGGCGTCAGTTGCATCCAGGTGCCGGTGTTCTTCGGCGACAGTCTGAGCGTGTCGGTGCAAACGAGCGAGGCGGTGGAGGTCGCGGCGGTCAGTCGCGCCCTTGAAAGCGCCGATGGCATCGAACTGGTGGATGCAGGTGATTATCCGACGCCGGTGGGCGATGCGGTTGGACAGGATGCTGTCTATGTAGGACGTGTGCGCCGAGGTGTCGAAGACAGTTGCGAGCTGAATTTCTGGGTCACGCTGGATAATGTGCGCAAAGGCGCAGCGCTGAACGCTGTGCAGGTGGCTGAGTTGTTGATAAAAGACGTTGTGTAAAAGATACTTGCCCACAATTCGAAGAATCATTCTAGCTGCGGCGTGTCGATACGCCCTACACCCGAGCAGGCATTATCTTCGCGATTGCCGGGGAAATTTCAAACAAGGGATGGGCTATGGTTCAGGTTCGTAAACTCGTTTTAGCAATCGCTGCGGCGTCGGCGCTGTCATCTGGAATGGCCCAAGCGCTCGGCCTCGGCGGTCTGACCGTGAAGTCGACCCTGAATCAACCGCTGTTGGCCGAGATCGAGCTCACGGAAGTCCAGGACCTGAGTGCCTCGCAGGTGGTGCCGAGCCTGGCGACCTCTGCAGAGTTCGCCCAGGCGGGCGTCGGTCGTGTGGCGATACTCGATGACTTGACCTTCACTCCGGTGGTCAATCCCGGTGGCAAAAGCGTTCTGCGCATTACTTCCACCAAACCCATCCGCGACCCCTATGTGAAGTTCCTGGTTCAGGTGCTCTGGCCCAACGGCCGAGCGCTGCGTGAATACAGCCTGTTGCTGGATCCGCCGAAATTCTCCCCGCAAGCCGCTGCGGCCGCCGCTGCGGGCTCGGCACAGCTGCCCTCTACGGCGCCGAACGCCGCGCCGGCGACAGCGCCTGCTGCTGAAGCTCCAGCACCGGCACCCGCACCTTCGACGCCCGCACCCGCGCCTGAGCCGAAATTCACTCAATACACCACCGCCAACAACGACACGCTATGGGAAATCGCCGAGCGCGTTAAGAATGGCGGCACTGTGCAGCAGACCATGCTGGCGATTCAGGCGTTGAACCCCGATGCGTTTATTGCCGGCAATATCAACCGCCTGAAAAAGGGCCAGGTGTTGCGTCTGCCGTCGCCTCAGGAATCAACGGCACTGGCTCAGCCCCGTGCGGTTGCCGAGGTCGCCGAGCAGAATCGCGCCTGGCGAGAAGGCCGGCGCCTGCCGAGCGGCGCCCGGCAGGTAGATGCGACCCGTCGCGACCGTACCGGCCCTTCGCCGTCGCAGATCGACGCCAAGGACAGCCTCAGTCTTGTCTCGGCCAACGCCAAGCCTGGCGCAAAAGGCGCCGCCAGCGACAATGCCGATGTCAGTACCCAGTTGGCGACGACCCAGGAAAGCCTCGACAGCACCCGTCGCGACAACGCTGAGCTGAAAAGCCGCATGACCGACCTGCAAAGCCAGGTCGACAAGCTGCAGCGTCTGATTCAGCTCAAAAATGACCAGTTGGCGAAGATGCAGGCCTCGGGTGCCGCGATCCCGCCGCCCGTCGACCCTGCCAACGCGGCAAATCCCGCCAACCCTGCGGTCAGCCCCAATAGCGTCACCAACCCCAACAATGCGGCCAACCCGGCGATGCAGGCTGAGGTGGTGCCGAACGCTGCTGCCCCGGATGCTGCCGGCAAGGCCCCCAACGAAATCGCACCGGAAGACGCGTTGCCGGTAGACGGCGCAGCGGTCACCAGCGCGACGCCTGATCAGCCGTTGATTGTTCCGACTGAGCCTGTGGTCGATGAAGACAACCGCAGCGCGCTCGACAAGATCCTCTCCAGCCCGATGCTGATGGGCATCATTGGCGGAGGGGCGCTGCTGGTATTGCTGTTGCTTCTGCTGTTGTTGGCGCGTCGTCGCAATGCGCTGATCGAGGCTGAAAAACACCGCCAGATGGCCCGCGCTCTGTCTGAAGAGTCCGACTTCGCTTCTGACATGGACATGCCGCCCAGCAGTTTCGAAGGGCTCGAGACGCCGGCACCCCATGCAAAGATGCCGCCGGCGCCGACCGTCACCGAGCCGGTCCGCGAACATCCGGCTGACGCGCTCGTTCAGGCTGAAATCCACATTGCCTATGGCCGCACCAATCAGGCGGTCGCGGTGCTTGAAGATGCCATCAAGCATGAGCCTGAGCGCAGTGATTTGCGCCTCAAACTCATGGAGGTCTATGCCGAGCAAGACAACACCGCCGGGTTCGTCGCGCAGGAGCGGCAACTGATTGCCACGGGAAAGAACCACGCTGAAGTCGAAGAGCTGAAATCCCGGTATCCGTCGATGGCCGCTGCGGCAGCTGCCGTTGCCGGAGTGGCCGCAGCAGCGGTCCTGGCGTCGGAGATGGACGCCAAGTACGTCGAAGACCTGTTGCACGACGAACCTGAAGTGGCCGCTCAAACTCAGCCATATACCGAAGTGCCGCTGGACGAAGAATTCGACAACGCTTTCGACCTGAGCCTGGATGACCTGGACGGCGAGTCGACGCCCACCGCGTCCAACCGTGCCGTGGCGCAGGAAGACGCGACGCTCGACGATCTGGACCTGGACGCGCCGTTCGCCGGTTCGGCCGCTGACGATCTGGATTTCGACGCCATTCTGCGCGAGCAGCAGGCGGTTTCAACGGACGCCAAGCCTGCCGATCTGGACGATTTTGACCTCGACTTGTCCGAGGATCAGCCAGCGCTGAAGGCCGAGGACGATTACCTGCTGGGCATGGAAGACGATCTGCGAGATCCGTCGCCGGCCGTGCCGTCCGCAGAGCCGGGCGCCACAAAGGCCGACGCTGCAGACGACATCGACTTGCCGGCGGATTTCGACCTGTCGCTGGCCGATGAAATGGAAACCGATCAAGCCTCGCAAGCGTTCGCTTCCGAAATCGACGACGTCAACGCCGAACTCGATCGCTTGTCCCAGAGCCTTGAACAGCCACCGATCGCCAAGCCATTTGACGCGCCGCCGGTGGATTCGCCTCGCTTCAATGAACAAGACGCACTGCTGGCCGATGATGAACCGGAGTTCGACTTCCTGTCCGGTACCGATGAGGCTGCTACCAAGCTGGATCTCGCTCGGGCCTATATCGAAATGGGTGACGCCGACGGCGCTCGCGACATTCTCGACGAAGTCGTCGTTGAAGGGGATGACGGTCAGAAGACTGAAGCGCGTGACATGTTATCGCGCCTCGTCTGATCGGCTGACTCGCTTGAAAAAACGACCGCTTCGGCGGTCGTTTGCGTTTTCGGACGGGTGCTTGGGGTCGCCGTTGCGCAGTGGATTAACGGCGTGTCAGGTCGATGGCGTCTTTTTGTTCGATCCGTATAATGGCCGCCCTTGCGCACATCGACAGGCTTTAAGTTCTTGGCAACTACAGACACCATGGCAGAAACGGCGGCCGCCGAACTCGCCGCTGAAGGTTTTTCCAGAATCGCATTGGGCGTGGAATACAAAGGCTCACGCTACAGCGGTTGGCAGCGGCAGCTGACCGGCGTGATGACGGTTCAGGAAACGCTGGAAAATGCCCTGTCGAAAGTCGCTGACTCGCCGGTTTCGCTCATGTGTGCCGGCCGCACCGATGCGGGTGTGCATGCCTGCGGCCAGGTGGTGCATTTCGACACCCGGGCCGAGCGCAGCATGAAGGCCTGGACCATGGGTGCGAACATCAATCTGCCCCATGACATCAGTGTGACCTGGGCCCAGGTCATGCCCGCGCATTTTCACGCGCGGTTTAAAGCCATCGCCCGCCGCTACCGCTACGTGATTTACAACGACCAGATCCGCCCGGCTCATCTGGGGCAGGAAATCACCTGGAACCACCGTCCGCTGGATGCCGACCGGATGGCGCTGGCCGCCGAGTACCTGGTGGGCACCCATGACTTCAGCGCATTCCGTGCCGGGCAGTGCCAGGCCAAGTCGCCGATCAAGCAGCTTCATCATTTGCGCGTCACACGGCACGGCAAAATGATCGTCATTGATGTTCGCGCCAATGCCTTCCTGCACCACATGGTGCGCAACATCGCAGGCGTGCTCATGACCATCGGTGCGGGTGAGCGGCCTATCGAGTGGGCGCGTGAAGTATTGGAGAGCAGGGTGCGACGGACCGGCGGCGTGACAGCTCATCCTTTCGGGTTGTATCTGGTGCAGGTCGAATACCGCGACGAGTTTCCGTTACCGGATCGCTATATCGGGCCGCATTTTCTCACCGGCTTCACGGAACTGGACGGCTGACGCAGCTGACTGCATTTGCTACCATCCGTGACTTTCGCAAGGCCTGAGGTCTCAGTACATGTCAGCCGTTCGCAGCAAGATCTGCGGGATTACCTGCATAGAAGATGCGCTGGCCGCCGTTGACGCGGGAGCCGACGCCATCGGGCTGGTGTTTTATCCACCCAGCCCACGTTTCGTTTCGGTGGAGCAGGCCCAGGCGATAGTCGCCGCGCTGCCGCCTTTCGTCAGCACCGTCGGCCTGTTCGTCAACGCCGAGCGCGCCGAATTGAATGCGCTGCTTGACGCGATCCCCCTCGACCTTATCCAGTTTCATGGCGATGAAACCCCGGAGCAGTGCGAAGGCTACAGTCGTCCTTACATCAAGGCGCTGCGCGTTCAGGCTGGCGACGACATCGCGGCGAGCTGTGATGCTTATGCCAACGCTTGCGGAATCCTGCTCGACACCTATGTCGCGGGTATTCCGGGCGGGACCGGGGAGACCTTTGACTGGGCGCTGATCCCCAAACGCCTCAGCAAGCCGGTCATTCTCGCGGGTGGTCTGACCTCGGCGAACGTCTCTCAGGCCATCGCCCAGGTCCGTCCCTATGCGGTGGATGTCAGCGGCGGGGTCGAGCAATCCAGGGGTCTGAAAGATCACGACAAGATCCGCGCATTCATGAGTGCCGTACACGGCGCCTAGGCGATGGCTGCATCGGTCCGCCCGTAATGTGACGGCGGCCCGCCGGTCGCCGTCCACTAGCCTGCCATTCGCTCGTAGGAATGGCCGAATTGAGCAAACGAAGACGCGCTGCGTCTCGTATGAAATTAAGAGGGGTGTAGGCGAGGGTTGTACTGGCAGGTCAGGCTTGGCGCCGACCGTCATACCGCCTTCGCGACGCCTTACCTGACATTGGTTTTAGGGCATGCGCATGGCACCGACTGCCATCGCGTTCGAGCCATCGGTACTGGAGAAAGAAAGCATGAGCAACTGGTTGGTAGACAAACTGATCCCTTCGATCATGCGCTCCGAGGTCAAGAAGAGCTCGGTGCCTGAAGGTTTGTGGCACAAGTGCCCGTCCTGCGAGGCGGTGCTGTACCGCCCCGAACTGGAAAAGACCCTGGACGTCTGCCCTAAGTGCAATCACCACATGCGTATCGGTGCCCGTGCCCGTCTGAATATCTTTCTGGACGCAGAGGGTCGCGAGGAGATCGGCGTTGATCTCGAGCCGGTTGACCGACTCAAGTTCCGCGACGGCAAGAAGTACAAGGATCGCCTCGTGGCGGCCCAGAAGCAGACCGGCGAAAAAGACGCGCTGATTTCCATGAGCGGCACCCTGCTGGGCATGCCGGTGGTGTGCAGCGCGTTCGAGTTCTCCTTCATGGGCGGCTCGATGGGCGCCGTGGTAGGGGAGCGTTTCGTTCAGGCTGCCAACTACGCCCTGGAAAACCGCTGCCCGATGATTTGCTTCGCGGCATCCGGTGGTGCACGCATGCAGGAAGCGCTGATCTCGCTGATGCAAATGGCCAAGACTTCGGCCGTTCTAGCGCGTCTTCGTGAAGAAGGGCTGCCGTTCATCTCCGTGCTGACCGACCCGGTCTATGGCGGCGTTTCCGCCAGTCTTGCGATGCTGGGCGATATCATCGTTGCCGAGCCCAAGGCGCTGATCGGTTTCGCCGGTCCTCGCGTGATCGAGCAGACCGTGCGCGAAAAACTGCCCGAAGGCTTCCAGCGCAGCGAATTCCTGCTCGACCACGGCGCTATCGACATGATCATCCATCGCCAGGAGCTGCGTCAGCGGCTGGGCAATGTGCTGGCACAAATGATGGGCCTGCCGACGCCTACATTCGTCGCGCCAAAGCTTGAGCCGATCGTCGTGCCGCCTGCACCGGCGAACCTATGACCGCACGCTCTCTGGGCGAGTGGCTTACCTATCTGGAGCAGCTGCATCCGTCCGCCATCGACATGGGGCTGGACCGTTCGCAGCAGGTTGCGGCGCAGATGGGCCTGACCCGGCCGGCGCCGCAAGTGATCACGGTGACCGGCACCAACGGCAAGGGTTCAACGTGTGCCTTCATGGCGTCGTTGTTGCGCGCCCAGGGCCTGAAGGTGGGCGTTTACAGCTCCCCGCATTTGCTGCGCTACAACGAGCGCGTGCAGGTGCAGGGTGTCGAAGCCACTGACGACCAGCTGTGTGCCGCGTTCGAGGCGGTCGAGTGCGGTCGTGGCGATATTTCCCTGACGTACTTCGAGATGGGCACGCTGGCAGCCTTCTGGCTGTTCGAACAAGCGAAGCTTGACGCGGTGGTGCTCGAAGTCGGGCTTGGCGGACGGCTTGATGCGGTCAACCTGATCGACGCCGACATGGCGCTGGTGACCAGCATTGGTGTAGACCACGCCGATTGGCTGGGCAACACCCGCGAGAGCGTGGCGTTCGAGAAGGCTGGCATATTCCGCGAAGGGCGTCCGGCGCTGTGCGGTGATCTTGACCCTCCGCAGCCATTGCTCGACAAAGCGCAGGCGCTCAATTGCCCGCTCTCGCTACGGGGTCGCGACTTTGATCTACAGATCGGAGCAACGGCCTGGAACTGGTCGGGCACCGATGCGAACGGTCAGAGCGTCGAGCTGCGCGCGCTGCCGCTGCTTGACCTGCCGATGCAAAATGCCGCCCTGGCGCTGCAGGCTTATTTGCTGCTGGGTTTGCCATGGGAGGAGGGCACCCTTCGCACTGCACTGACCGACATCCGGGTCACCGGGCGCCTGGACCGTCGCAGTTTCGAGTGGCAGGGCAAGCCGTTGAATGTCTTGCTGGATGTCGGCCATAACCCCCACGCAGCAGCCTTTCTTGCCCAGCGCCTGCAGCAAAGACCCGTCCCCGGCAAACGGCTGGCGGTGTTCGGTCTGCTCAACGACAAGGACCTCGAAGGCGTGCTGCATCAACTTGGCAAGACCTTCGACAGTTGGGCCGTGGCGCCACTGCCGACGCCTCGCAGCCGGCCAGCAGAAGAGATCGAACAGGCATTGCAGAACCTTGGCGCTCGCGTGACGTCTCACCCGAGTATCGCGCTGGCCCTTGAGGCCCAGTGCGCTCACGCAACAGCCGACGATGAAATTGTTCTGTTCGGGTCTTTTTACTGCGTAGCCGAGGCCCTGGAATGGCTTGCTGGCGCGTCACGGAGGAAGTGACACATGGCATTGCTGGATAAAGCGTACAAACAGCGGATGGTCGGGGCGCTGGTGCTGATTGCCATCGCGGTGATTTTCCTGCCGATGCTGTTTTCGCGTCAGGACGAAGCACGTCGCGTGCAGGTCGACGCGCCCGCTGCGCCACAAGCACCGGCCCCTACGCAGCTCAAGGTCGAGCCGGTCAGCGTGCCTGAACAACAGCCGCTGCCGCAGGAACCTGTGCCATCGGACGAGGAATTGACGCAACCTGTCCAGCCCGCCCGTCCTGCTCAGCCAGTTCAGCAGCGCACCAGTCAGCAACCGCCTGCGATGCCCATTGCGCCCGCGCCTTCCAAACCTGTGGCTGCCGCGCCGAAACCGGCTCAGACCGCGCCCGCCAAACCTGCTCCGGCGCCGAGCTCTGCACCTGTCCAGGCACCAGCCGCGCCGGCGGCTGACACCAGCCGGGTCGATGCGAACGGGTTGTCGGTCACCTGGTCGGTGCAACTGGCGAGCCTGTCAAACCGTGCGAACGCCGATAACCTGCAGAAGACACTGCGCACGCAGGGCTACAACGCGTACATTCGCACCTCCGATGGCGTGAATCGAGTGTTCGTGGGGCCGGTGATCGAGCGCGCGGAAGCTGACCGCCTGCGCGACACGCTGGAAAAACAGCAGAAGATCAAAGGCATCGTTGTGCGCTTCCAGCCAGAGCGTAAGTAGGCGTCATCCCGACCGACGCCTTCCCGGCTAAAGCCGGTCCCACATTGAACGACGCCTTCCCGGCTTAAGCCGGTCCCACATTGAACGACGCCTTCCCGGCTAAAGCCGGTCCCGCCGGGTGAACTCAACCGCCCTTCTGGGACCGGTTTAAGCTCACAGAGTGTAATTACCGCCTTTGTGGGACCGGCTTTAGCCGGGAAGAGGCCAGTCCGGGCGCCCTCTAATTCAAGGGCGGATGGGCCGCGACCTTCACCAAAGTCCAATAGTTCGCCTTAATTGCTCACCATCGGCAATCGCTGCTTACCGGCAGGCGAGTGCTCTGCTAAAATGCGCCGCCTCATCAGTCTGTAGGCTGCGACGTGTCATTTACTCCGGTTGACTGGGCGATCATTGCAATTGTCGCCATCTCCGCTCTGATCAGTCTCAAGCGCGGCTTCGTCAAAGAAGCACTGTCCTTGCTGACATGGATCATTGCAGGTGCCGTCGCCTGGATGTTTGGCGGATCGCTGGCCCAGTATCTGGTCAATTACATCGAAGCACCTTCGGCTCGCGTGATTGCGGGCTGCACCATTCTTTTCGTCGCCACGCTGCTGGTTGGCGCCATGGTCAACTTTCTGATTGGAGAACTGATTCGCGTCACCGGGCTGTCCGGGACCGATCGTTTTCTAGGCATGGTGTTCGGCGCTGCGCGCGGCGCCCTGCTGGTTGTCGTTGCGGTCGGGCTGTTGAGCCTGGGCCCGGTGCAACAGGATCAATGGTGGCAGCAGTCCAGGCTGCTCCCGCAATTTGTCATGGTCGCTGACTGGTCGAAAAACCTGATTCTCGGGATGTCCAGCAAGTGGCTAGCCAGCGGAGTCAGCGTACCTGTTGACATCCCGTTCAAGGATCACCTCCTGCCGCCTACAACGCCGCCGGAAGTGTTCGGTAAATCCAGTTCCACTAAGTAGGGGTTGTGTCGCATGTGTGGCATCGTCGGTATCGTCGGCAAGTCGAACGTCAATCAGGCGCTTTATGACGCGCTCACCGTCCTCCAGCACCGCGGCCAGGACGCTGCCGGTATCGTGACCAGCCATGACGGCAAGTTGTTCCTGCGCAAGGACAACGGTCTGGTTCGTGATGTGTTCCACCAGCGCCATATGCAACGGCTGGTCGGACACATGGGCATTGGTCACGTTCGTTATCCAACAGCGGGCAGCTCGACTTCGGCCGAAGCCCAGCCGTTCTACGTCAACTCGCCTTACGGCATCACCCTGGCGCACAACGGCAACCTGACCAACGTCGAGCAACTGGCCAAGGAAATCTTCGAGTCAGACCTGCGCCACGTCAACACCAACTCCGACTCTGAAGTCCTGCTCAACGTGTTTGCTCACGAGCTGGCGGTGCGCGGCAAACTTCAGCCGACCGAGGAAGACATCTTCGCTGCCGTCGCTGACGTTCATAAGCGCTGCCGCGGCGGTTACGCGGTTGTGGCGATGATCACCGGCTACGGCATTGTCGGTTTCCGCGACCCTGACGCCATTCGCCCGATCGTCTTCGGTCAGCGTCACACCGACGAAGGCGTCGAGTACATGATCGCGTCCGAGAGCGTCTCCCTCGACGTGCTTGGGTTTACGCTGATTCGTGACCTCGCACCGGGCGAAGCGGTGTACATCACCGAAGACGGCAAGCTGCACACCCGTCAGTGCGCGGCCAACCCCAAATATGCGCCGTGCATCTTCGAACACGTTTATCTGGCGCGTCCGGATTCAATCATCGACGGCATCTCGGTCTACAAGGCGCGTTTGCGCATGGGCGAGAAGCTTGCCGACAAGATCCTACGCGAGCGTCCCGATCACGACATCGACGTGGTTATCCCGATCCCGGACACCAGCCGTACGGCAGCGCTGGAGCTGGCGAACCACCTGGGCGTCAAGTTCCGCGAAGGCTTCGTCAAAAACCGCTACATCGGCCGTACCTTCATCATGCCCGGTCAGGCCGCGCGGAAAAAATCCGTTCGCCAGAAGCTCAATGCAATCGAGCTGGAATTCCGCGGCAAGAACGTGATGCTTGTGGACGACTCCATCGTCCGCGGGACCACGTGCAAGCAGATCATCCAGATGGCCCGTGAAGCCGGCGCCAAAAATGTGTACTTCTGTTCGGCGGCCCCGGCCGTGCGCTTCCCCAACGTCTACGGCATCGACATGCCGAGTGCCCACGAGCTGATCGCTCACAACCGTTCCACCCAGGACGTGGCCGACCTCATCGGTGCCGACTGGCTGGTCTATCAGGAGCTCAATGACCTGATCGAGGCGGTGAGCGGCAGCAAAAAGATCAAGATCGATAATTTTGACTGTTCGGTCTTTGACGGCAAGTACGTGACCGGTGACATCGACCAGCATTACCTGAACAGGATCGAGCAGGCGCGCAATGACGCCTCCAAGGTCAAGACTCAGGCTGTTAGCGCGATCATCGATCTGTACAACAACTAATCCAGACAAGGAGCAGGCGGCATGACTCAGGAATGGGATGCCGGGCGACTGGACAGCGATCTGGAGGGCGTCGGTTTCGACACCCTCGCAGTTCGTGCCGGTCAGCACCGCACGCCGGAACGCGAACACAGCGATCCACTGTTTTTCACGTCGAGCTACGTGTTCCGCACGGCCGCAGAAGCAGCAGCGACGTTTGCAGGAGAGATCCCCGGCAACGTTTATTCCCGCTACACCAACCCCACGGTTGCCTCGTTCGAAGAGCGCATGGCAGCGCTGGAAGGTGGCGAACAGGCCGTGGCGACCTCAACCGGCATGTCGGCCATTCTCGCCACGGTGATGAGTTTCTGCAGCGCCGGTGATCATGTACTGGTGTCCAAAAGCGTCTTCGGTTCAACCATCAGCCTGTTTGAGAAGTACTTCAAGCGCTTCGGTGTCGAGGTCGACTACGTGCCGCTTGCCGAACTGTCAGGGTGGGAAGCGGCGATCAAGCCGAACACCAAACTGTTGTTTGTTGAATCGCCTTCCAATCCGTTGGCGGAACTGGTGGATATCAGCGCTCTGGCGCAGATCGCCCACGCCAGAGGCGCGCTGCTCGTCGTCGATAACTGCTTCTGCACCCCGGCGCTGCAGCAGCCGCTGCGCATGGGGGCGGACGTGATCGTGCACTCGGCAACCAAGTTCATCGATGGCCAGGGTCGCGCCATGGGTGGTGTGGTGGTCGGGCGTAGCGAACTGATGAAAGAAGTCGTCGGTTTTCTGCGCACGGCGGGCCCGAGCCTGAGCCCGTTCAATGCGTGGCTATTCCTCAAGGGTCTGGAAACGCTCAACATCCGCATGCGTGCCCACTGCCAGAGTGCGCTTGAGCTCGCGCAGTGGCTCGAACAGCAGGACGGCATCGAGAAGGTGCATTACTCCGGTCTGCAGAGCCACCCGCAGCATGCGCTGGCCAAGCGTCAGCAAAAGGCTTTCGGCGCCGTGGTGAGTTTTGAGGTCAGGGGCGGCAAGGAGGGTGCATGGCGCTTTATCGACGCCACACGGCTGATTTCGATCACCGCGAACCTGGGTGATACCAAAACCACCATCACCCATCCGAGCACCACGTCTCACGGTCGTTTATCGCCACAAGAGCGCGAGGCGGCCGGTATTCGTGACAGCCTGATCCGGGTTGCGGTCGGTCTGGAAGACGTCGCTGATCTGCAGGCCGATCTGGCGCGCGGTCTGGCTGCGTTGTGATGCCAGCAACGCGTTGGCGGCACGACAGCCACGTTGGGTAAACAAGCGAGCCTCAAGGCTCGCTTTTTTGTTCACGCTGTCCAGCTTCACTTCACCGGGAAAAACCGCCCTCCTGAAAAAAACTTCAAGCAGGCTATTGACTTAGGTTCATCACCTGCGTAAATTTCGCGGCCTCAGCGAAGCAAGGGTGATTAGCTCAGCCGGGAGAGCATCTGCCTTACAAGCAGAGGGTCGGCGGTTCGATCCCGTCATCACCCACCATCGTTGAGTGTTTCAAAGCAGCATTAAACGCTGAAGGTTACTGAGATTCAGCAGGACGAAAGTCCACGCAATGCGCAGCGGTAGTTCAGTCGGTTAGAATACCGGCCTGTCACGCCGGGGGTCGCGGGTTCGAGTCCCGTCCGCTGCGCCATATTTTCCGAATCGGGTTCTCCCGGTTTGAGATTGAAAGCCACGGTTTTCGGTCAGTGTTTCACGAGGCAGGCCCAAGGGTCGGTTTCAACAGCGTTAAGCAGATGCAAGTCTGTGCGACAAGCAGCGGTAGTTCAGTCGGTTAGAATACCGGCCTGTCACGCCGGGGGTCGCGGGTTCGAGTCCCGTCCGCTGCGCCATACATCGCTTCGAGGCCCTTGAACTCCTTGAAGCAACAGAGAAAGCGATCCCCGGATCGCTTTTTTTGTGTCTGCGATTTGATGAAACGTCGGCTGTCTCGCCGGATGCTGCAGAGCCCGGCGATAAATGCCATGATCGCCGGCTGTTGAAGCGGCGCTGTGCGGTGCCTGATTTCGAATTTGGAGAGCTGAACATGGGCATGAATCAAACCATCACTGTCATCCCGCCGGGCGTACCGCTGACGGGGCATGTGTCGCCACCCGGTTCGAAGTCCATCACTAACCGCGCGCTGCTGCTGGCGGCGCTGGCCAAGGGCACCAGTCACCTGCGCGGCGCGCTGAAAAGCGATGACACGCGGCACATGTCCAACGCGCTGCGGCAGATGGGTGTGACCATCGATGAGCCAGACGACACCAGCTTTGTGGTTACCAGCAGTGGGCATCTCCAGGCGCCGCCAGACGGGCTGTTTCTGGGCAACGCCGGGACAGCGGTGCGGTTCCTGACGGCGGCGGTGTGCACGGTCGATGGCCGCGTGACCCTGGACGGTGATCACTACATGCAGAAGCGTCCCATCGGCCCTTTGCTGGAGGCGTTGCGCAAAGGCGGCCTGAGCGCGGAAAGCGTCACAGGCTGTCCTCCGGTGATCATCCACGGCACTGGCGCTATCACGGCAACGCGCTTCGAGATCGACGGCGGGCTGTCGAGCCAGTATGTCTCCGCACTGTTGATGGTGGCGGCCTGCGGCGATGGGCCGATCGAGGTCGCACTGACCGGTAAAGACATTGGCGCGCGCGGCTACGTTGATCTGACCATCGCCTGCATGCGCGCTTTTGGCGCCGAGGTCGAGGTGCTGGACGACGCGTCGTGGCGTGTATCTCCCACGGGTTACACCGCCTGCGATTACCAGATCGAGCCGGACGCATCCGCTGCTACCTACCTGTGGGCCGCCGAAGCGCTGACCGCGGGCAAGATAGACCTGGGCGTGGCGGGGGAGGCCTTTACTCAGCCAGACGCCCAGGCCATGGACGTCATCGCGCAATTCCCGAAGATGCCCGCAGTGATCAATGGCTCCCAGATGCAGGACGCGATACCGACGCTCGCAGTGCTTGCTGCCTTCAACGAGACGCCCGTTCGCTTTGTCGATCTGGCCAATCTGCGGGTCAAGGAGTGCGACCGTGTTCAGGCCTTGCACGATGGCTTGAACCAGGTCCGGCCCGGGCTTGCCTCGGTGGAAGGGGATGATTTGCTGGTAGCGTCCGATCCTGGCTTGGCCGGCACCAACAGCCACGCCTTGATCGACACTCACTCCGACCATCGCATTGCCATGTGTTTCGCGCTGGCCGGTCTGAAGGTGGCAGGCGTGCGTATTCAGGACCCCGAGTGCGTCGCAAAAACCTACCCCGGCTACTGGCGTGCGCTGGAATTCCTGGGTGTGAAAACGGTGCGTGGCGAGGTCTGAGTTCAACCGCTCTCACGGGGCCGAGTCGACCACGTATCGTCCGCTGACGTTGTGCAAGGACCTTTTCGGACGATGGGGTGGCCTGATTACCGATGTGGCTGTTTGATCGAGAGGCCTGTTCACGCCCGCCCCGTGGGTTTTCACCGTCCCGATGTATCCACACGGTTGCAAACTCTGCGTTGATCCCATGCCAGCCTTGTTGCAGACTTACCGGCGTTTTCTTCGGTCCACTTCCAGTTGACCATTTGCCCCAGGATGTTTGATGCCTAAATTACTGAGCTTTCCTACCGCGTGCTGGGTATTGGCCCTGCTGGTTGTCGCAGGCTGCTCGTCAAAGAAGCCGGCCATCTATGAGCATGAGAACTTTGACGATGCGGGCACTTTTTCTCGCACCTATCCGGTGTCCGATGCTGCGACCTGTGAAGCGGCCCGTCGGGCACTGCTGAGTCAGGGCTACATCATCACCAGCAGCGATCCCAAAGTCATCAGCGGCCACAAAAGCTTTCAACAAACCGGCGAAACCCACATGGAGATCAGCTTCAACGTGGTCTGTGCGCCGGACGGCAGTGCCGACAGCCGGACCACGATGTTTGCCAACGCCTTGCAGGATCGCTACGCGCTGAAGAAGGTCAACAACTCGGCGAGCCTGGGGGTCGGTGTGCTGGGTTCGGTGTCGATGCCGATTGGTTCGACAGATGACTCAATGGTGAAGGTCGCCAGCGAGACCGTAGCGTCTTCCAAGTTTTACGATCGCTTCTTCGGGCTGGTGGAAAATTTCCTGCCCCCTGAGGTGAAGAAGGCGGCGCACATCGAGGAAAAGCCCAAGACTGACCTCGGCATGCCCGAGCCTGTACCCGGTAAACCTGCCGCGCTGACTGAGCAGAAGCCTGCGGCTGCACCGGCACCGGCACCGGCACCTGCCGCGCCAACCACGCCATCGCCGGCCCCGTTGGCCACGCCAGCAACCCAGCCTGCGCCCGCTGCCGAGCAAAGTAGCGAACCGATGCCTGCGCCGGCTGAACCGGAGCCGTTGAAGGCCGAAACGGCAGCCCCTGTCGAAACGCCAGCCGCCACGACGCCCGCACCGCAAACGCCGGCCGAGCCAAGCGGCTCGCCAGCGGTTGAACCAACGCCGGCCCAGTGAGCCATTAGCAGGAATTACCTGTAAGGTCAGACGCCGCGCCTCAGCGCACTGATCAAGATCCGTTGGGGCGAGTAAGCTTGCCCTGCGAATTTGGGGGGGCAGGCGATTTCAATGGCGCTGGAAGATTGCATTCGCCAGCAAGCCGGCTCCTACGGATCGCGTACCCCTGCCAATACGTCATTCGCCGCAGATCCCGTGTACGCGCGTGTACCGCGTCGATGCGTCATTCGCCGCAGATCCCTTGTGGGAGCGCGCTTGCCCGCGATGCGGTGTGTCAGACAACGATGATGCCGCTGGAAGACTGCATTCGCCAGCAAGCCGGCTCCTACGGACGTCATTTCCCACCGATACATCATCTGCCGCAGATCCCCTGTAGGAGCGCGCTTGCCCGCGAAGGCGTTGGGTCAGGCGATGTTAAGGGGGCGGGCAGATTATGTTTGCCAGGCATCACCCCAAAAACAGCTTGTACGCAGGGTTCCTGGTTTCGTCCCAGTACGGATAGCCAATCTCGGCCAGCGCCTGCGGCACCAGATGCCGCTCATCCTCCGGCACCACCAGGCCCGCGACCACTCGTCCATCCGCCGAGCCATGGTTGCGGTAGTGGAACATCGAGATATTCCACCGACCGCCCAGCTTGTTGAGAAAGTTGAACAGCGCGCCCGGTCTCTCGGGGAATTCAAAACGCATCACCACCTCGTCGTTCACCCGCTCCGAATGGCCACCCACCATGTGGCGCAAATGGAGCTTGGCCAGTTCGTTGTCGGTGAGGTCGAGCACCGGGAAGCCCTGCTCGGTGAGGCTTGCGATCAAGGCCTTGCGCGGGTCGGTGTCGGGATGGGTCTGCACGCCGACAAAAATGTGCGCTTCGCGATCGGTGTGGTAGCGGTAGTTGAATTCGGTGATCTGGCGCTTGCCGATTGCTTCGCAGAACGCCTTGAAGCTGCCCGGCTGTTCCGGAATGGTGACGGCAATGATGGCTTCGCGGCCTTCGCCCAGTTCAGCGCGCTCTGCCACATGACGCAAACGGTCGAAATTGACGTTGGCCCCGGAGTCGATGGCGACAAACGTTTGCCCGGTAACTTCGTATTGCTCGGTGTACTTCTTGATCCCGGCCACGCCCAGGGCGCCGGAGGGTTCGGTGATTGAGCGGGTATCGTCGTAGATGTCCTTGATCGCTGCGCAAATCTCGTCAGTGCTGACGGTGATCACCTCATCGACGTAGTCCTTGCAGATCTCGAAGGTGTAATGGCCGATCTGCGCCACGGCCACGCCATCGGCAAACAGCCCGACCTGCTGCAAGACCACCCGCTCGCCGTAGGCCATCGCCTGCTGCAGGCAGTTGGAATCGTCCGGCTCCACGCCGATCACCTTGATCTCCGGGCGCAGGTATTTCACGTACGCCGCGATGCCGGCAATCAGTCCACCGCCCCCGACCGGCACGAAAATCGCGTCCAGGGGGCCCTGATGTTGACGCAGGATCTCCATTGCCACCGTGCCTTGCCCGGCAATGGTGTCGGGGTCGTCATACGGGTGGACGTAAACGTAGCCGTGTTCCTCGACCAGCTGCAGCGAATGCGCCAGCGCTTCGGGAAATGAGTCGCCGTGCAGTACGACCTTTCCGCCGCGCGACCGTACGCCTTCGATCTTGATTTCCGGGGTGGTCTTGGGCATCACGATGGTCGCCGACACGCCCAGCGTCTTCGCCGCCAGCGCCAGGCCCTGCGCGTGGTTGCCAGCCGACGCCGTGACCACGCCACGCGCCAGCTCTTCCGGGCTCAATTGCGCGAGCTTGTTGTACGCGCCGCGAATCTTGAACGAGAACACCGGCTGCAAATCTTCACGCTTGAGCAGCACCTGATTGCCCAAGCGCTCGGACAGCTGTCGGGCGGCGTGCAGCGGGGTTTCCACGGCGACGTCGTAGACACGGGAGTTGAGGATTTTCTTCACGTAACGATTGAGCAGGTCGCCTTGGTCGTTCGGGTGCAACGTCATCGGGGTCATTGCGCGGGCCTCGTGGTCGGGCCTGACACGATCAACGACGCAGGGAAAAAGGCGAGGGAAGGGCGGATGATCATGTCTGGCTCCTGGTGTGTTTTTGGCCCGGAGACAGAGAGAAAAAACCCGCCTCTAGGGCGGGTTGGGTGCAAACGTCGGCTAACCCGCCATGACTGGAATGGCGGTAATAATAATCTGGCCGACGAAGTGCTTGGGTAAGTTCATGCCGCTGAGACTATGGCGAACCGAGCGCAGCCGTCAAGAGTGGATGAGTCAACCTTTTCGCGTGCAAGCGCTCCTACACGAACTAAGTGTCGTGGAGTGTTCAACCGATCTTCATTTTTTGTTCATCACGGCACTTTAGGGTGAGGGCTGTAGTCAGTGAATCTACCGTTCGATTAGAGCGGCAAGTCGCGATCATTTACACAGAATCTGCCACGAGGGCGCACCCATGGATGAGTACCAGGAAGAGCTGTTGGAATACCGGGCATCTGAGCTGGACCCGCTGGAACCTGCGGATGATGCGACCGAGCTGTAATGCCAGGTGCGTGATGCTCAGCGCGACTGCCGCTGGCTGCGTCGAAACGATCCGGGCGTTTGCCCGGTCCAGCGCTTGAAGGCGCGCTGGAACGCCTCGGCTGAAGCAAAACCCAGCAAGTAGGCGATCTCGCCAAAAGCCAGTTCGGTGTCGCGGATATAGGTCATGGCAAGGTCGCGCCGGGTGTCATTGAGTATCGCCCGGAACTGCGTACCCTCGTCTGCCAACTTGCGTCGCAGGGTCCACGTCGGCAGCTTCAGGCGCGCCGCCACCTCTTCAAGGTCCGGCTCCTTCCCGCCATTCAATAGCGGCCCCAGCAATTGGGTGATGCGCTCGCGCAGGCTGCGAGTGCGCGTGAGTTGCGCCAGCTCCTGTTCACATAAATGCGTCAGCAGTCGCCACGTACTCGGCACATGATCGAAGTTGCGCAGACCCAGCTGCGCCTGGCCAAGGCGTAGCTGATTGGCACCGGCAGCAAAATTAACTGGCTGCTTGCAGAGGGCGGCGTACTCGTCAGCATACGCAGGCGCGTCAAATTCGATCTCCAGGCGTTCGGCCATCAACTGAGTCCCGCTCAGCGTTGACAGCTGATGCAGCCAGCCGCTCAAGATCGAATCCACCACAAACCGGTTGTAATCGTTGTACGGATTGATCGAATAAAAGCGCAGCCAGGCGCCTTCGCTGTCCTCGTGAAAGCTTGATTGACCGCGGTAGTTCGAGCCGTAAAGGGCCTCAAACCGAATCAAGGTACGCGCCGCTTCACGGACCGTAGGCGCCTGAGCGGCGGTGATGCCGGCCAGCCCGGCGTGACTCAGGCGGCTGGCTTGACCCATGCGCAACCCCAGCGCAGGCGTGGCGGTCAGTTCAATAGCGGCATGACCCAGACGCATGTAGCGCGGTATCGACAGCCGCGCGCCGGCCTGTGCCAGCCGGGCGCCGTCCAGCCCATACTGCTCAAGTAAAGGTTGCGGATCTTTGCCGGCGCTGCGCACGGCGTCGGCGAGGCTGTGGACAAAACCCACGGACAAATCGCCCAGACGCACGCGAGGAGAGTTCATCTGTCACAGCCACAGATTGATCAGGCGCGCACCTTGACCGGGGCGCACCCCTTTGGGTCCGGCACTAATGGATTGTTCGGCGATGCTTTGCCCGCCCCGGCTGGCGAAACTGTGGCCCGCGCTGCCGAGGTCCCAGAATTGGCCGCGCATGAACACGCCGATGCCCGCCTTGGCGGTGCTTGCCGGCGTCAGGGCCAGTCGACGCCAGGCTTCGCCTTCGGTCATGGGCTTGGCGTCCAGGTGCAGATGGGTCGCCAGCGCCTGGTGCTTGTCGGTGCGCCACGGCTGTGACCAGCCGCCACTGCCTGCCACGTAGGCCGGGACGGCGATCAGTTCGGCACCGCTGGCGTTGAGCCGCGCGTAGTTGTCCGGGTACCAGCTGTCACTGCCGATCAACGTTGCCAACCGGCCGGCCGGGGTCTGGATGACATTCAGCGGGGCGTCCTTGCCGGGACGAATGTAGCCGCGCTGGTTCCAGCCAGGGAACAGCTGACGCTGCGGCTGCCCCAACGGACTGCCGTCGGGACCGAACACCAGACTGCTGTTGTAGAGTGCGCCACGGCCGATGTGTAACTCTCCGCCTTCCACCGTGGGACTTGGCAGCACGATCGAGCCCGCCACCAGGGTCACGCCAAACTCGCGGGCTAGGCCGCCGAACAGGTTCTGGTAATCCTGCGCCATGCTGCGCGCTTTCATGCGCAGACGCGCATCATCGAAACGGCTGCTCCCGCGCGCGTGAATCACGGCGTCGAGAAACAGCAGCGGATTGCTGAACGCCAGCCAGTTCATGGCTTCATCAAGGGTGGTGGCCTGATAGAACTGGGCCTTCTCGTCCACAGCCAGTAGCCAGGTGCCAATGTGCTCGGGCAGCACCACGATGGTTTTGTCATTGAGCAGCCCGTGGTCGCGAGCTTGCAGCAGATAAGACGCGAGCTTGCGATGCAGGCGCTTGACGCTGGAGTAATCGGAGGGGAATAGCTCGGGCTGGATACCCAGCAAATTGCCGTGTTCCCCAGGCTGCCCGTCGTTGATCACCACTTGAATGCGCAGGTCGGTCAGGTAATGGCCGACATGGCGCTTGCTCGTCCACAGCCCGTAGCTGACGAGCAGAATCGCCAGCACCGCAGCGGTCAGTGAACCCAGAACTTTGCGCATGTAGAAAAAATACACCCTTGGAAGCGAGCGCACAGGGCGCCATGACGTGCCGGAAGGCTACGGCAAAACGGTGCTTTGGAGAAGGCGTACGGCTGCGTCGGCGGCGCGAGACGTGCTGCTGACGTTGTGTCTGTGATCAACGCGGCCCCAAATGACCGTGGCAATGCCTGCCCTATCATCCGTGCGCGCGTTGATCATTAACTTGTTACTTACGGCCATTGAGCAGGGGCGTGGTGCTGTTTACTGTCTGCGCTATGCATTGGGCATCATTTTTAGCCCTGCTGATCAGACGGGCACCGCAGAGCGCCCGCATCCCGTGATGATGTTGATGGAGTTTTCGTATGGCCGCCCCCCACTACCCGCATCTGCTGGCTCCGCTGGACCTGGGTTTCACCACGCTGCGCAACCGCTCGCTGATGGGCTCGATGCACACGGGGCTGGAAGAGAAGCCGGGCGGGTTCGAGCGCATGGCGGTGTATTTTGCCGAACGCGCGCGCGGCGGGGTCGGCTTGATGGTGACCGGCGGCATTGCGCCCAACGCAGAAGGCGGGGTGTACTCGGGCGCGGCCAAGCTGACCACGCCCGAAGAGGCGGCCAATCACCGCATCGTCACCAAGGCGGTGCATGAAGCCGGCGGCAAGATCTGCATGCAGATTCTTCACGCGGGGCGCTATGCCTACAGCCCCAAACAAGTGGCCCCAAGCGCGATTCAGGCGCCGATCAATCCGTTCAAGCCAAAAGAGCTGGACGAAGAGGGCATCGAAAAACAGATTCAGGATTTCGTGACATGCGCGACGCTGGCGCAGACTGCCGAATACGATGGCGTCGAAATCATGGGCTCCGAAGGCTATTTCATTAACCAGTTCCTGGTGGCCCACACCAATCATCGAACCGACCGTTGGGGCGGCAGCTACGAAAACCGCATGCGCCTGCCGGTGGAGATCGCGCGGCGGGTGCGGGAAGCCGTGGGCGCGAACTTCATCATCATTTATCGCCTGTCGATGCTCGACCTGATCGACGGCGGCAGCACATGGGAAGAAGTGGTGCAGTTGGCCCAAGCCATCGAGCGAGCCGGCGCGACCCTGATCAACACCGGCATCGGCTGGCACGAGGCGCGCATTCCGACCATTGCCACTAAAGTGCCGCGCGCGGCGTTCGCCAAAGTGACGGCGAAAATGCGGGGCTCGGTGTCGATCCCGCTGATCACCACCAACCGCATCAACACCCCTGAAGTCGCCGAACAAATCCTTGCCGAGGGGGACGCCGACATGGTGTCCATGGCGCGCCCGTTCCTGGCCGACCCCGAGTTCGTCAACAAGGCCGCGGCCGGACGGGGCGATGAAATCAACACCTGCATTGGCTGCAACCAGGCGTGTCTGGATCATACCTTTGGCGGCAAGCTCACCAGCTGCCTGGTCAACCCGCGCGCCTGCCACGAGACCGAGCTTAACTATCTGCCGGTCACTCAGGTTCGCAAGATCGCCGTGGTTGGTGCCGGCCCTGCGGGTCTGGCGGCCGCTACCGTGGCGGCCCAGCGTGGTCATGAGGTCACCTTGTTCGACTCGGCCAGCGAAATCGGCGGGCAGTTCAATATCGCCAAGCGCATACCCGGCAAGGAAGAGTTCTACGAAACCCTGCGCTACTTCGGCCGCAAGCTTGAGACCACCGGTGTTGACCTGCGCTTGAACACCCGTGTGAAGGTCGATGACCTGCTCGGCCAAGGCTATGACGAAGTGATTCTCGCGACCGGCATCGCGCCGCGCACACCGGCCATCCCCGGCGTCGACAACCCCAAGGTATTGAGTTATCTGGACGTGATCCTGGCGCGCAAGCCGGTCGGCAAGTCCGTCGCCGTGATCGGTGCCGGCGGCATTGGCTTTGACGTGTCCGAATACCTGGTCCATCAAGGCGTGGCCACCAGCCTGGACCGCGATGCGTTCTGGGACGAGTGGGGCATCGACACGCAACTGGCCGCGCGCGGCGGTGTGGCCGGGATCAAGGCCCATCCCCATGCGCCCGCGCGTCAGGTGTTTCTGTTGCAGCGCAAGGCCACCAAAGTCGGCGACGGCCTGGGCAAAACCACCGGCTGGATTCACCGCACCGGCCTCAAGAACAAACAAGTGCAAATGCTCAACAGCGTCGAGTATCTGAAAATCGACGACGCCGGGCTGCACATCCGCATCGGTGCGGAGGGTGAAGAGAAGCTGCTGCCCGTGGACAACGTGGTGATCTGCGCCGGGCAAGACCCACTGCGTGAGCTGTACGAAGGACTGCAGGCAGCAGGGCAGAGCGTGCACTTGATCGGCGGCGCCGACGTGGCGACCGAGCTCGACGCCAAACGCGCGATTGATCAGGGGTCGCGGTTGGCGGCGGGGTTGTAGGGGCAGCACCTAGATTGTCTGAGCGATTAGTTAAGGCCAAAGCACAGAGCGTCATGTAGGCGTGTCTTCGGCCGGCCCAAGGGATCAACGCGAGGGTGCTAGACTCGCGCACCTTCCGTTACCCGACCCAAACACATGTTTGCTGTTACGTCACCCATGCCGCCCGCACCGCTGCAACGCCTGCATTTCGACTGGCTCCAGTCGGCCGGCGTGCAGCTGGCGATCCTGCGTCTGGATCTGGTCGATCCGCTGATCAGCGGCAATAAGTGGTTCAAGCTCAAGCATCACCTGGAAGCAGCTGAGCGAGCCGGTGCGCGGGGTGTCATCAGCCTGGGCGGTGCGCATTCCAATCACCTTCATGCGCTGGCGGCTGCAGGCAAGCGGTTTGGTTTTGCCACCCTCGGGCTGATGCGCGGGCATGCGGTCGAGACGCCGACGGTGCTGGATCTGCAAGCTTTCGGCATGGAACTGCACTGGCTGGGTTACGCCGGCTATCGTGCGCGGCATGCTGCCGACTTCTGGGACCTGTGGCGTGAACGTTATCCCCACCTGTTTCCGGTGCCGGAAGGCGGTGGCGGGCTTGATGGCGCGTTGGGGTGCGCCGACATCGTTCATCAGGCGCGTAGTCAGCTTGGCCAGTTGGATTGGCAGGATTACGACGCCTGCTGGCTCGCGTGCGGGACCGGCACGACGCTCGCCGGGCTGGTGCTGGCCGAAGCGGGGCAACATGAAGTGATCGGCGCAATGGCGGTGCCTGCACATCATGGGGTCGAACGGAACATCCAAGCCATTCTTGAGCCCTTTGCGAGCAAGCTCGCTCCCACGAGTGCGATGTCTTTCCGCACCGATGAGGTGTTATCCAGCACGGGGAACTATCGGCTGGTGGATGCCAGTCGCGGAGGTTTTGCCAAGACCGATTCGGCCTTGCTGGACTTCATGGCTCACCATGAGGCCGAGTCCGCTGTTCCCTTTGAGCCCCTGTATACCGCCAAGGCCTTGATGGCCCTGCGCGAAGCGGTGGAGGCGGGGCAGATCGCCGAGGGCACGCGACTGATCTTCCTGCACACGGGAGGATTGCAGGGCAGGCGGACCTTCGACCTCGCATCGGCGCGTCGCTGACGGTTGCCGAGCCATCTGGGCTTCCTGGCGAAAGCACCGGTCGGCATCTAGAGCAGCGTCATCCCGAATCGCCCAATCGCTGGCACGAATCCTGCGCGCTAGAAAGATCAACAGGTCGGTCCTGAATACGTCGGCGACACTTCTGGAGTCAGGCGAGCGGGGCGCTGTACCGATAATCGGATCTTTCCCACGCGCGCCGAGGTTTGCATGACCACTCCCGTCTCTGAGCAGGTGGAGCCTGCCACTTTGCGAAAAGTCATCGTTGCGGCCGCCATCGGCAATTTCGTCGAATGGTTCGATTTCGCCGTTTACGGATTTCTGGCCACCACCATCGCCCAGCAGTTCTTCCCCAGCGGGGATGCCAGCGCAGCGCTGCTGAAGACCTTTGCGGTGTTCGCGGTCGCCTTCGCGTTCCGGCCCCTTGGAGGGGTGTTTTTCGGCATGCTCGGCGACCGCATTGGCCGCAAACGCACATTGGCGTTCACCATTCTGCTGATGGCCGGGGCCACGATGATCATCGGCTTGTTGCCCACTTACGCAGCAATCGGGGTCACCGCGCCGATTCTGTTGACGATCATCCGCTGCGCTCAAGGTTTTTCCGCCGGGGGCGAATACGCCGGCGCATGCGCTTACCTGATGGAGCACGCACCGCGCGCGCAACGGGCGTGGTATGGCAGTTTCGTGCCGGTGTCTACCTTCTCGGCATTCGCGGCAGCGGCCATCATCGCTTACGCGCTTGAGGCTTCGCTCAGCGCAGAGGCCATGGGCAGTTGGGGCTGGCGGCTTCCGTTTCTGATTGCGGCACCGTTGGGTCTGGTCGGGTTGTACCTGCGCTGGAAGCTCGACGAAACGCCGGCGTTCCAGGCGGTGAAGGAGGAACATGCAGTCGCTCATTCGCCGTTGAAAGAAACCCTGCGCAACCACGGCGCCGCGATCTGTTGCCTGGGGGCTTTCGTGTCGCTGACGGCGCTGTCGTTCTACATGTTCACCACTTATTTCGCGACGTACTTGCAGGTCGCCGGTGGCCTGACCCGGGCTACCGCGTTGCTGGTGTCGTTGATTGCGCTGCTGTTCGCGGCTGCGATCTGTCCACTGGCCGGGGCGTTTTCCGACAAGGTCGGGCGGCGCGCGACAGTGGTCAGCACCTGCGCCTTGCTCATCGTGGTGGTGTATCCCTCGTTCCTCATGGCGAGTTCCGGTTCGTTTGCAGCGTCGATTGTCGGTGTGATGCTGCTGGCGATCGGTGCCGTGCTGTGTGGCGTGGTCACGGCGGCCTTGCTGTCGGAGACTTTTCCTACGCGCACTCGCTACACCGCCTCGGCGATTACTTACAACATGGCGTACACCATTTTCGGTGGAACGGCACCGCTGATGGCGACCTGGCTGATTGGCGCGACGGGCAGCAACCTGGCGCCGGCGTTTTACCTGATTGTGATTGCCCTGCTGGCGCTGGCGGGCGGGCTGGCCTTGCCGGAAACGTCCAGGGTGTCGCTGCATGAGGTCGAAGGTTCGCTGACGTCGCGGGGCAAGCTTCAGACAGCGGTGTGAAGCCATCCCCTGTGAGGCGTGCCGTGGTCTGACGATCGCGGTGGGTCAGTCAGCCATAGAGGGACAGGACAAATGCATTCGCGGGCAAGCGCGCTCCTACAATGGATTGCGTTAGACGCGGAATATGCGTCGTCCACAAACCTGCAAGAGCGCGCCAACAGCGGATTGCGTTAACCGCGGAATATGCGCCGTCCACAGACCTGTAGGAGCGCGCTTGCCCGCGAAGACGTTGGGTCAGCGATACACGCGACGGCTGAAAGGATGCATTCGCGGGCAAGCGCGCTCTTACAATGGATTGCGTCAAACGCGGAATATGCGTCGTCCACAAACCTGTAGGAGCGCGCTTGCCCGCGAAGACGTTGGGTCAGCAATGCACGCGGCGGCTGAAAGAATGCATTCGCGGGCAAGCGCGCCAACAGCGGATTGCGTCAGACGCGGAATATGCGTCGTCCACAAACCTGTAGGAGCGCGCTTGCCCGCGAAGACGGCCACGCATTCAGCACCGGTTTCGGCTGACACCCCATGACAACGCAGGCTCCAAAAGGGTGGCTTTGCCGTCAAATACCAAAAAGACGTCGGTCACGATCAACGCACAAACCGGCAACAAAACATGGCAGCGCTGCCCCAAAAAATGGCACATTGGCGGCCCCTTGCGCCGCTGACATGTTCTGTAACGAGTTCCACGGCGCGTCAACGTTCGACGGATGCACCCGATGGCCGTTACCCGCACCGCAACTTCGCCCGCGACCGGCGCCACGTCCGCGCCGCAATCCAGCCCACTGGTCATGCGCATCATCGGTGCAGTCGCACTGGCGCATCTGCTCAATGACCTGATTCAGTCGATCCTGCCCTCGATCTACCCCATGCTCAAAGCCTCCTACAACCTGAGCTTCACGCAGGTGGGGCTGATTACCCTTACGTTTCAGGTCACTGCCTCCCTGCTGCAACCCTGGGTCGGGTTTTATACCGACCGGCACCCCAATCCTCTGGTCCTGCCGGTGGGATCGCTGTGCATTCTCGGCGGCGTGTTGATGCTGGCGACCGTGGGCAGCTTCCCGCTGATCTTGCTGGCAGCCGGCCTGATCGGGATCGGTTCGTCGACGTTTCACCCCGAAGCCTCACGCATCGCCCGGCTGGCCTCGGGCGGGCGCTTCGGTCTGGCGCAGTCAACCTTTCAAGTCGGCGGCAACAGTGGCTCGGCCATCGGACCGTTGCTTGCAGCGGCGATCATCATTCCATTCGGCCAGGGGCACATCGCCTGGTTCGGGTTGGTGGCGTTGTTCTCCGTAGGATTGCTCTACGCGATCAGCCGCTGGTACAAGGCGCATCTGGCGCTGTTCAAACTCAAGGCCGGGCACGCCGCCACCCACGGCCTGTCGAAGCGCAGGGTGACCAGCGCGCTGGTGGTACTGGCGCTGCTGGTGTTCTCCAAGTACTTCTACATGGCCAGCTTCACCAGTTACTTCACCTTCTTCTTGATCGAAAAATTCCAGTTGTCGGTCGCCAGCTCGCAGTTGCACCTGTTCATGTTCCTGGCAGCCGTCGCGGCAGGCACTTTTTTCGGCGGCCCTATCGGTGACCGCATCGGGCGCAAGGCGGTGATCTGGTTCTCGATCCTCGGCGTCGCCCCGTTCACCCTCGCGCTGCCCTACGCGGACCTGTTCTGGACCAGCGTGCTCAGCGTGATCATCGGCTTCATCCTCGCTTCGGCGTTTTCGGCCATCGTCGTGTACGCGCAGGAACTGGTGCCGGGCAATGTCGGCATGATCGCCGGTATCTTCTTCGGGCTGATGTTCGGGTTCGGCGGCATCGCTGCCGCTTTATTGGGGCACCTGGCGGACCTTCACGGCATCCTCTATGTCTACTCGCTGTGCTCCTATCTGCCCTTGCTGGGCATCCTCGCCATTCTGCTTCCGAGAACTCCCAAGAAATGCTGATCGCCGTCCTGATTTTTCTGATCACCATCACGTTGGTGATCTGGCAACCCAAAGGCCTGGGCGTTGGCTGGAGTGCAACCTTTGGCGCCGTGCTTGCGCTGCTGTCCGGCGTGGTGCATCTGAGTGATATCCCCCAGGTGTGGCACATCATCTGGAACGCCACCGGCACCTTCATTGCGCTGATCATTATCAGCCTGTTGCTGGACGAAGCCGGGTTTTTCAATTGGGCCGCGCTGCATGTGGCGCGCTGGGGCAACGGCAAGGGCCGGCGCTTGTTTGCGTTCATCGTGCTGCTCGGGGCCCTGGTGTCGGCGCTGTTTGCCAACGATGGCGCAGCGCTGATCCTCACCCCGATCGTCATGTCGATGCTGCTGGCGCTGCGCTTTTCGCCTGCGACGACGCTGGCGTTTGTGATGGCGGCGGGGTTCATTGCGGACACCGCGAGCCTGCCGCTGGTGGTCTCCAACCTCGTCAACATCGTGTCCGCCGATTACTTCGGCATCGGTTTCAATCGCTACGCTTCGGTCATGGTGCCGGTCAATCTGGTCAGCGTCGCGGCGACGCTCGCGGTGCTGATGCTGTTCTTCCGCCGCGACATTCCGAAAACGTTCGACGCTTCGCAACTGGCCGAGCCGTCCTCGGCGATCAAGGACCGCGCGACCTTCATGACCGGCTGGTGGGTGCTTGGCATTTTGCTGGTGGGCTGTTTTGCGCTGGAGCCGCTGGGCATCCCCATCAGCGCGATTTCCGCCGTGTGCGCAGCGATCCTGCTGGGCATCGCTGCCAAGGGCCACCGCATTTCGACGCGCAAGGTGCTGAAAGACGCGCCGTGGCAGATTGTGATTTTCTCGCTGGGCATGTACCTGGTGGTCTACGGCCTGCGCAATCAGGGGCTGACTGACTATCTGGCGACCTGGCTGGACCGCTTCGCCGAGCACGGTCTCTGGGGCGCGGCGATGGGCACCGGGGTGCTGACGGCGTTGCTGTCGTCGGTGATGAACAACCTGCCGACGGTGCTGATCGGTCTGCTGTCGATTGACGCCAGCCAGGCCCATGGCCTGCTGCAAGAGGCGATGATTTACGCCAATGTCATCGGCAGTGACCTGGGTCCGAAGATCACCCCGATCGGCAGCCTCGCGACCCTGTTGTGGCTGCATGTGCTGGCCAAGAAAGGCGTGACCATCGGCTGGGGCTATTACTTCAGGGTCGGCATTGTCCTGACGGTGCCAGTGCTGTTGATCACCCTGGCGGCGCTGGTGCTGCGCTTGAGTCTTTGACGCGGCAGGCATCCGGCAGATTCGGCCAGAGGTCGGACACCAGAAACAGCCGCTCGGCTTCCTCCCAGTGGGCGTCGCCAAGTTGCGTCAGGCGCACCAGCAGTTGCGCGGGTGCCAGCGGGTCGAGGGCGTCCAGCCAGTCTTGAAACTGGCGCGGTGTCCAGGCCTCGTCACAGCGCGCCGGTCCCAGCCACGAAGGGCGTGGCAGCAATTGCCAGCGGCCTTCGTGCGCGTGTGCGGCGTACGCAGGCCAGTCTTTTTGATGCAGCCAGTGGCCGCGCAGATGCCCGGGGTTTGCCCCTCGGGGCGAGGCGGCGACACCGGGCCACGGATAAAACAGATAGCCCCCCAACCAGAGTGAAGCGCTAAACGTTTCCACACCCTGCGCGGCGAGAATGGCGGTGCTCTCCGGGCGCGAAGACATGGGCAGCTGATGCTCGTCCAGGTGCGCAAGTTTGAGATCCAACCGGTCCTGAGAGCCCGGCCCGAGCCAGTTCGCCGGGTCCGCGCCGTCGGCCGCTTGAAGCCCCAGGTACAGCTTGATCGCCAGCTCGATGTGGTGGACGCCCTGTCTGTCGCGCAGCAGCATGTCCAGCTCGCCCAATGTGCGGCCTTCGCCTTGAATCGGCAGGTTGGCGGCGAGCATCTCGACACCGGGCGCGTGCTCGATTGCAAAGTGCCACAGGTGCTCGTAGTACAGCCCCAGCCGGCGAGTCGAGCTTCTTGAAAGCCAGTCGCTGAGTGCGGTGTCGTCGCGGTCCAGTTGCGTTAAAAAAACTTCGAGTGCTTCGGGATGGTGTACCCAGTCGCTGCCGCTGAGCGGATGACGTTGAGGCCATAGGGTTTGCGCCAGCATGGCCGGGGACAGTATCACCCATGCCAGATCACGCACGATGGGCGTACGGAGTTGACGGGGCAGGGCGCTCAGGGTCGGAAAAGGGTTGTTCATCCGGGCAGAATAGCGGGTGATGGGCGCTCGCGGCCATCGTATCCAGGCGGAGCGTCAGCCGGCATCTGTGCCGAACCTGCCGACGTCTTCGCGGGCAAGCGCGCTCCTACAGGTTTATGCGCGATTCAGGCTGCCCGTCTAATGCCAATCTCCCGTAGGAGCCGGCTTGCTGGCGAACGCGGTATTTCAGCGTCAAACATGCCGGCTGGTACATCGCGTTAGCCCACAAGCCCACAAGCCCACAAGCCCACAAGCCAACAAGCCAACGAGAAGCCAACAAGCCCGCAGCTACGGCGTCGTTAGCCGCACGGTGGGATGCCTATTAATGCACCACAACGCGGGCGCTGGCCCTATCCGCGCAGTTCCCCATTTGCCGCACCCGACCCCTTCGCCCATAATCGCGTTCTTTACATGCATCAAGCCTGCGGGAGCCCCATGGAGCAATTTCGAAACATCGGCATCATTGGTCGCCTGGGCAGTACTCAGGTGGTGGAGACCGTTCGCCGACTCAAGAAATTTCTGATCTCGCGGCACCTGCATGTGATCCTCGAGGATGCCATCGCCGAAGTCTTGCCAGGCCATGGCCTGCAAACCTCTTCACGCAAGATGCTCGGCGAAGTCTGCGACATGGTCATCGTCGTCGGCGGCGACGGCAGTTTGCTCGGTGCCGCGCGTGCGCTGGCCAAGCACAACGTGCCGGTGCTGGGCATCAACCGCGGCAGCCTGGGTTTTCTAACCGATATCCGCCCCGACGAACTGGAAGTCAAAGTCGCCGAAGTCCTCGACGGCCACTATCTGGTCGAAAACCGCTTCCTGCTGCAGGCCGAAGTGCGCCGCCACGGCGAGGCGATCGGACAGGGCGACGCGCTCAACGACGTGGTTCTGCACCCCGGCAAATCCACACGCATGATCGAATTCGAAATTTACATCGACGGCCAGTTCGTCTGCAGCCAGAAGGCCGACGGTCTGATCGTTGCCACGCCGACCGGGTCCACCGCCTATGCGCTGTCGGCGGGCGGCCCGATCATGCACCCCAAGCTCGACGCCATTGTCATCGTGCCGATGTACCCGCATACGCTGTCGGGCAGGCCGATTGTCGTGGATGGAAACAGTGAGTTGAAAATCGTTGTCTCAAAGGACATGACGATCTATCCCCAGGTTTCCTGCGATGGCCAGAACCACTTCACCTGCGCCCCGGGTGACACCGTGACCGTGAAAAAGAAGCCGCAGAAACTGCGACTGATTCACCCCCTCGACCACAACTACTACGAAGTCTGCCGGACCAAACTCGGTTGGGGCAGTCGGCTCGGCGGCGGGAGCGACTGATGCTCGATCCCGCGCGTAGCTACGATCTGATCGGTGACGTGCATGGATGTGCCCAGACCCTTGAGCACTTGCTCGACACCCTCGGTTACCGATTTCAGGCGGGCGTCTGGCGCCACCCTGAACGTATTGCCGTGTTCCTCGGCGACATCATCGACCGCGGCCCGCGAATTCGCGAGACGCTGCATATCGTCCATGACATGGTCGAGGCCGGCCACGCGTTTTGCATCATGGGCAACCACGAGTTCAATGCGCTGGGCTGGAGCACACCTGCGCCGGCGGACAGCGGCAAACAGTTCGTGCGCGAACACACCCCGCGCCATGCGCGCCTGCTGGGTGAAACCCTGGCGCAGTTCGAGCAGCATCCGGGGGAGTGGAACGACTTTCTCGAATGGTTCTACGAGCTGCCACTGTTCATCGACGCCGAGCGGTTCCGGCTGGTGCATGCGTGCTGGGACGCAACGCTCATCGACGCCATGCGCAGTGACCGCGGTGACGGGCGCATCGACCAAGCCTTCGTTCAGGCGTCGGCGCTGCCGGGCAGCTTTGCCAGTGCGGTGTTCGACCGTCTGCTGCGTGGCACCGACCTGCGTCTGCCCCATGGCATGACCCTGACCGGCGGCGACGGCCTGACCCGCGCCTCGTTCCGCACCAAGTTCTGGGAAGATGACCCGCAAACCTACGGCGACGTGGTGTTTCAGCCCGATGCCCTGCCGGAGCCGGTGGCCAGAAGGCCGCTGTCGCCCAGTGAAAAGAACGCGTTGCTGCGCTATGGCGCTGATGAGCCACTGCTGTTCGTCGGCCATTACTGGCGCAGCGGCGTTCCCGCCCCTATCCGTCCCAACCTGGCGTGCCTGGATTACAGCGCCGTACTGTTCGGCAAACTGGTCGCGTACCGGCTTGATCAGGAAACCCGAATCGACCCGAACAAATTCGTCTGGGTCGACGTCACTCGTCCGGAAATACCTCAATGAGTCCTGTCGCTGTATTACGCCTGCCGCTGCAGACCGATTTGAGCGGCTTCGTCGAATTGCTGCGTCGCCTCAACGTGCCCCACCGGGTGAGCGAGGAGGCAGGCCAACAGGTGCTCTGGGTGCCGGATGCGCCGCAGCTGGCCGATGACATTCGTCAGCTGTATCAGCAGTACCCTGAAGGCGACCCCACCGCGCAATTGCCGCCGGGCCGGGAAGTCGTGGCTGTCAGCCGCCCCAGCCCGCTGCTGCAGGTGCGCCGCAGTCCGGTGACCAGCATTATTCTGCTGCTGTGCCTGATCGTGGCCGGCGTGACCTTGCTCGGCGACAACTTCGAGGCGCTGAGCTGGCTGACCTTCAACGACTTTCGCGTGCGCGGCGAGTACATCGCTTTCACCCCCGTGGCAGCAACGCTGGCCGCCGGCGAGTGGTGGCGCATCGTTACGCCGATGTTTATCCACTTTGGCGTGCTGCATCTGGTGATGAACGCCCTGTGGTTCTGGGAGCTGGGCCGGCGCATCGAAACGCGTCAGGGCCATTGGCAGTTGCTCGGACTGACCCTGGCGTTCAGTGCGTTTTCCAACTACGGCCAGTATTTCTGGAGCGGGCCGAGCCTGTTCGGCGGCCTCTCCGGCGTGCTGTACGCGTTGCTCGGTCATTGCTGGATCTTTCAATTGCTCGCCCCCAACCCCATCTATCGTTTACCGCGTGGCGTACTGGCCATGATGCTGATCTGGCTGGTGGTGTGCATGACTGGCGTGATCGGTGTGCTGGGCTTTGGCGAAATCGCCAATGGCGCCCATGTCGGCGGGCTGATCATCGGTTGTGCTACAGGTCTTGTGGGCGGTGCATTGGCCCGCCGCAAACATTAAAATCGCCCGCTCAACTCTGGGAGAACCCAATGTCCTCTTTTGTCGAAATGATTGAAAACATCACCCCCGACGTCTACGAAAGCCTGAAGCTGGCGGTGGAAATCGGCAAATGGTCCGACGGTCGCAAGCTGACACAGGAGCAACGCGAGCTGTCGCTGCAGGCCCTGATTGCCTGGGAAGTGCGCAACGTTCCCGAAGACCAGCGCATCGGCTACATGGGGCCGCAAGAGTGCGCGTCCAAATCGGCACCTGTGCCCAATATCCTGTTCAAGTCGGACTCCATTCATTGATTGAAATCGGTAGAGGCGCTGTCAACAAAATGTCCGCGCGGCTTGAGGCCTCGCGGGTTGAATACGCATTTCGTCTGGGTGATGCGCAGATCCCGGTCAACCCGTTGATCGGCAAGACCGTGCGCCTGGAATACCTCGGCGCGATTCACTGCAGCCACTGCGGCAAGCGCACCAAAACCAGCTACAGCCAGGGTTATTGCTACCCGTGCATGCTCAAGCTGGCGCAGTGTGACCTGTGCATCATGAGCCCCGAGCGCTGCCACCACGAGCACGGCACCTGCCGGGATCCGGCCTGGGGCGAGCAGTTCTGCATGACCGAGCACGTGGTGTACCTGGCCAATTCGTCGGGGGTTAAAGTCGGCATCACTCGCGCGACCCAGTTGCCGACGCGCTGGCTTGACCAGGGCGCGAGCCAGGCCTTGCCCATCGTGCGCTGCGCCACCCGCCAGCAGTCGGGCTTCGTGGAAGACCTGTTTCGCAGTCAGGTGGCCGACCGCACCAACTGGCGGGCGTTGCTCAAGGGCGATGCGCCGGCGGTCGACCTGAGTGCCATCCGCCAGCAACTGTTCGAGTCCTGCGCCGAAGGCCTGGTCGCGTTGCAGATGCGTTTCGGCTTGCAGGCCATTCAGGTGATGAACGATGTCGAGCCCATTGAGATCCGATACCCGGTAGAGGCCTACCCGACCAAGATCGTCAGCTTCAATCTGGACAAGGATCCGATCGCCGAGGGGACCCTGCTGGGTGTCAAAGGGCAATACCTGATTTTCGACACCGGCGTGATCAATATTCGCAAATACACGGCGTACCAACTCGCCGTGCATCAGTAGCCCGTATTAGCAGAAGAAGGGACCGCACCATGCGCACCGACCAGCCGAAAATGATTTACCTGAAGGACTATCAGGCGCCTGAGTACCTCATCGACGAGACCCACCTGACCTTTGAATTGTTCGAGGACCATTCGCTGGTTCATGCGCAGTTGGTGATGCGCCGCAACCCCGAGCGCGCCCAGCTGGCACAAGGCGGCGCGTTGCCGCCACTGGTGCTCGACGGTCAGTTGCTTGAGCTGCTGTCGGTGAAACTGGCGGACGCCGAGCTCACGCCGCAGGACTATCAGCTGACGTCGGACAGCCTGACGGTGCAGCCGGCCAGCGAGTCTTTCACGCTGGACACCAGCGTGAAGATCCACCCGGAAACCAACACCGCGCTGGAAGGCCTGTACAAGTCCAGCGGCATGTTCTGCACCCAGTGCGAAGCCGAAGGCTTTCGCAAGATCACCTACTACCTCGACCGCCCGGACGTGATGAGCAAGTTCACCACCACGGTCAGCGCCAACAAGCAGGCCTTCCCGATCCTGCTGTCCAACGGCAACCTGATTGCCGCCGGCCCGTCCGAGGAAGAAGGCCGTCACTGGGCCACCTGGGAAGACCCGTTCAAGAAGCCGGCTTACCTGTTCGCGCTGGTCGCTGGCGACCTGTGGTGCATTGAAGACACCTTCACCACCATGACCGACCGCAAGGTCACGTTGCGCATCTTCGTCGAGCCCGAAAACGTCGATAAATGCCAGCACGCCATGGACAGCCTGAAGAAGTCCATGCGCTGGGACGAAGAGGTTTACGGCCGCGAATACGATCTGGACATCTTCATGATCGTGGCGGTCAACGACTTCAACATGGGCGCCATGGAGAACAAGGGCCTCAATATCTTCAACTCCAGCGCCGTGCTGGCCCGCGCCGAGACGGCCACCGACGCTGCACACCAGCGCGTCGAGGCCATCGTCGCCCATGAATACTTTCACAACTGGTCGGGCAACCGCGTCACCTGCCGCGACTGGTTCCAGCTGTCGCTGAAGGAAGGTTTCACGGTGTTCCGTGATTCGGGCTTCTCCGCTGACATGAACTCCGCCACGGTGAAACGCATTCAAGACGTGGCCTACCTGCGCACGCACCAGTTCGCCGAAGACGCCGGTCCCATGGCCCATGCCGTGCGCCCGGACAGCTTCATCGAAATTTCCAACTTCTACACCCTGACCGTGTACGAGAAGGGTGCGGAAGTGGTCGGCATGATCCACACGCTTCTGGGCGTGGAGGGCTTCCGCAAGGGCACCGATTTATTCTTCGAGCGCCACGACGGCCAGGCCGTGACCTGCGACGACTTCATCAAGGCCATGGAAGACGCCAACGGTGTCGACTTCACCCAGTTCAAGCGCTGGTACTCCCAAGCCGGCACGCCGCGTCTGGCGGTCAGCGAGTCCTATGATACCGAGGCCAAGACCTACAGCCTGACGTTCCGCCAAAGCGCACCGACCACGCCGGGCCAACCGGGTGAGCAGAAACTGCCGTTTGTGATTCCGGTTGCCATGGGCTTGCTGGATGCCGAGGGCCAGGAACTGCCTCTGCGCCTGCAGGGCGAAGCGCCAGCGGTGAATACCTCACGCGTGCTTTCAGTCACCGAAGCCGTGCAGACGTTCACCTTCGTCGACATCGCCGAGCAGCCGCTGCCTTCCTTGCTTCGCGGCTTCTCCGCTCCGGTGAAACTGAGCTTCCCGTACAACCGCGACCAGCTGATGTTCCTCATGCAACACGACAGCGACGGCTTCAACCGCTGGGATGCCGGGCAGCAATTGTCGGTTCAAGTACTTCAGGACTTGATCGCCCAGCACCAGAAGGGCGAGCCGCTGGTCATGGACCAGCGCCTGATCACCGCGCTGCACACCGTGCTGTCGGATGAGAGCCTGGATCAGGCCATGGTCGCCGAGATGCTGTCGCTGCCGGGCGAGGCGTACCTCATCGAAATCAGCGAAGTGGCGGACGTCGATGCCATTCACGCCGCACGCGAGTTCGCTCGCCAGCAACTGGCTGACAACCTCAGCGACGCATTGTGGAAGCGCTATCAGACCAACCGTGAACTGTCCAGGCAGACGCCGTACGTGGCCGCGTCCGAGCACTTCGCTCGCCGTGCGCTGCAGAACATCGCGCTGTCGTACCTGATGCTGACCGGCAAACCTGAGGTGCTGGCCGCGGCCATCGACCAGTTCGACACTGCCGACAACATGACCGAGCGCCTGACCGCGCTGGCCGTGCTGGTGAACTCGCCGTTCGACGCCGAGAAGGCCAAGGCGCTTGAAGTGTTTGCCGAGAACTTCAAGGACAACGCGCTGGTGATGGATCAGTGGTTCAGCGTGCAGGCGGGCAGCACGTTGCCGGGCGGGTTGGAACGCGTCAAAGCGCTGATGCAGCACCCGGCCTTCACCATGAAGAACCCGAACAAGGTGCGTGCGCTGATCGGTGCGTTTGCCGGCCAGAACCTGATCAACTTCCATGCAGCGGACGGTTCCGGCTATCGCTTCCTGGCCGATCTGGTCATCGAACTGAACGGCTTCAACCCGCAGATCGCATCGCGCCAGTTGGCGCCGTTGACCCGCTGGCGCAAATACGACAGCGCGCGGCAAGCGCTGATGAAGGCGGAACTGGAGCGCATCCTGGCCTCCGGCCCGCTGTCGCCGGACGTGTATGAAGTGGTGAGCAAAAGCCTGGCGTAAATCGGGCGGTTGTTGAAAAGGGCTGTCCGTTTGCGCGGACAGCCCTTTTTTGTGGGCGCTGCTTCATGGTTTCAGCGGCTTTGGATGTTGTCTTGCACGCTAATGCCTTGGTAGGACTGGCTTTGGCCGGGAAGAGGCCGGTTTGTGCGTCATCCATTTTGCGTTGTGACGAATGACGCTTTCCCGGTTGAAGCCGGTCCCACAAGTCGAGATGTCCAATTCCGGCGAGCGGTCGATCAGGCGTTGAAGCCGATAATGGCTTTGGTCTCGAGATACTCTTCAAACCCCTGCACGCCGTACTCTCTGCCATTGCCCGAACGCTTGTAGCCGCCGAAGGGCGCCATGGGGTCCCACGCCGGATAGTTCAGGTGCACTTGCCCGGCGCGGATGCGCGAGGCGACTGCTCGGCCCAGTTCCAGGTCCTGCGCCTGCACATGGGCGCCCAGACCGTAGACGGTGTCATTGGCGATGGCCACCGCTTCGTCGATCGTGTCGTAGGCGAGAATGCACAGCACCGGACCGAAGATTTCCTCTTGCGCGATGCGCATCGCCGAGTCCACTTCGGAAAACACCGTCGGCCGGGTGTAATAACCTTTTTCAAACCCATGCACACGGCCCGGCCCGCCGCACAACAGTTTCGCCCCTTCGCTGATGCCTGTCTGGATCATGGCTTGAACACGGCTGAACTGGGCTTGATTGGCAATTGGCCCGAGTTGGGTATCCGGCGATTGCGGGTCCCCGACGATCAACGCATTGGCGGTGGCCGTTGCCAATGCCTCGACTTCGGCGAGACGCGCGCGGGGCACGATCATTCGGGTCGGCGCACTGCACGACTGGCCGACGTTGCGCAGGGCCGACAGCACCCCCAGTGGCACCGCCTTGGCGAAGTCAGCGTCGGGCAGCATGACGTTCGGCGATTTGCCGCCCAGTTCCTGGGTCACGCGTTTCACGGTTACCGCAGCCGCCTGCGCGACGAGGGCGCCGGCACGGTTTGAGCCGGTGATGGAAATCATGTCGATGTCAGGGTGCGAGGCGAGGGCTGCGCCGACGTCAGGACCGCTGCCGTTGACCAGATTGAACACGCCGGGGGGCAGGCCGGCGTCGTGCACCAGTTGGGCGAACAGCAGGGCACTCAAGGGTGAGAGTTCGCTGGGTTTCAGGACCACGGTGCAACCGGCAGCAATGGCCGGCGCGACTTTGGCGGTGATCTGGTACAGCGGCCAGTTCCATGGCGTGATCAGGCCGCAGACGCCGATGGCTTCACGTTCGATGGCGGTGGTGCCTTCGACGGTCTGAAAGCGATAGGTAGACAGCAGATCCCGGGCGACGCGTACGTGTTCGGCGGCCAACGGCACCTGCATGGAACGGGAGAAACTGATCGCCGCGCCCATCTCCAGCGACAGGGTCTGGGCCAGCGACTCTTTGCGCTCCAAGATCAATGCATGGATTTTCCCCAGAATCGCTGCGCGTTCTACGGCCGGCGTTGCGGACCAGCCCGCGAACGCCCCCCGCGCAGCTGCCACGGCCCGGTCAACGTCCTCGGCTGAACCTTGCGCCACCTGGGCCACCACCTCTTCAGTGGCTGGATTGACCACGGGAAGACGGGCTGTAACAACGGGGGATGTCCACTCGCCGTTGATGTAAAAATGCCCGGCGTGTTGCAGCTCAGTGCCGTGGGTGTTGAAAGGGTGTGAGGTCATCCGGTGAGCTCCCTGGAGCGGAAAAAGTGCTGCGAACAGCCCGTTCAAACGTCCTCATACGCTAACAAACCGGCCCAGGCGAAAGATGCCGTTGTTGCAGCCTGCAAGGGAGAATCTGCTGAATCCGGCAGTGTGCGCGCCATCAGTTTTGCGGTGTAACTGCCGACGCTTTCCCGGCTAAAGCCGGTCCCACGAAAGGCAGCGCGCTCTTTCAATGGCGGTGTGTACGCGCTTTTGATGCCGGTGGGAGCGGCTTCAGCCGGGAAGAGGCCAGTGCGAGCGACATCAAGTGTTCGGTGTGACGCCTGACGCTTTCCCGGCTAAAACCGGTCCCACTAAAGGCAGCTTGCTGCCTCAGTGGAGGTGTGCACGCCGCTTTTGATTTCAGTGGGACCGGCTTCAGCCGGGAAGAGGCCAGTGCGAGCGACATCAAGTGTTCGGTGTGACGCCTGACGCTTTCCCGGCTAAAGCCGGTCCCACTAAAGGCAGCGTGCTGCGTCAGTGGAGGTGTGCACGCCGCTTTTGATGTCAGTGGGACCGGCTTCAGCCGGGAAGAGGCCAGTGCGAGCGACATCAAGTGTTC
>NZ_JARVSX010000045.1:0-87497 GCF_030208975.1 Pseudomonas sp. ME-P-057 | reverse complement strand
GACCACCGGGTTCGCCAGCAAGCCGGCTCCTACAGGTTTTGCGTCTGGCGCGGGTGTTCGGTCGTGCAGATATTCCTCCGGTGGTGCAGATATTCCTTCGGTCGTACGGGCATTCGTTGTAGGAGCGCGCTTGCCCGCGAAGGCGTTGTGTCAGGCACAGCTGGGGTGAGTGGCCCACCGCGTTCGCCAGCAAGCCGGCTCCTACAGGTTTTGCGTCTGGCGCGGGTCTTCAGTCGTGCAGATATTCCTTCGGTCGTGCGGATGTTCCTTCGGTCGTGCGGGTATTTGTTGTAGGAGCGCGCTTGCCCGCGAAGGCATTGTGTCAGCCACCGCAGGGGATTGGCCCACCGCGTTCGCCAGTTCAAGCCGGCTCCTACAGGTTTTGCGTTTGGCGCGGGTCTTCAGTCGTGCAGATATTCCTTCGGTGGTGCAGATATCCCCTCGGTCGTGCGGATATCCCTTCGGTCGTACGGGCATTCCTTGTAGGAGCGCGCTTGCCCGCGAAGGCATTGTGTCAGCCACCGCAGGGGTGAGTGGCCCACCGCGTTCGCCAGCAAGCCGGCTCCTTGTTTTTGGGTCTGGCGCGGGTGTTCGGTCGTGTGCCACTGCAGCTGCTTTCCCCGTAAAAACCCCGAACTATTGTTTCCATCGATTGCCAACATACGTACGAACGCCGTTCAGTTTGCCCTCGCAAATCCGGATGATGGCTTCATCGATTTCCCAGACAAGGATTTGCCCGCAATGTCCATCAACATGACCATCCTGTTGACACTCATCGTTTCGTTCTCCATCGCCCTGGCCGGGGTCGTGCACATCTGACCGACCGCCGTACTGCGTTCGCCGCAAAAACCACCGCACTGCGTCCGCCGCATCAAGGGCAACGCGGTCCGAGTGCGGGATTCACGCGATCCGCCGCCGATCCGCCGCCGAGGGTTCGGCGGGCGGATCGGGCGAACGGCGTTTACTCGTGAAAATCAGCAACAGTCGTTTTGCTGCCGACGAAAAAGCTGTCGGCGACGATGCGCAGCGGTTGCAGGTCGAGGTCGCTTTTGCCGGCTTGGATCAACCGCGCGAAATGCGCGTACATCACCGGGTACTCACCCTCCTCCGACACTTCCTGTGAAACGCCGTCGAGGGTGACCTGCGCACCGCCCGCATCCAGGCGCATAACGCCCTCTTCACACTCCAGTTCGATGCTCCATTGCTCATTGACGCTGTGATCGAAATCCAGCTCAGCCACCACTCGCACCTGCTCACCCGAACGCATCTGCAGAGACGCCGCAATCGGCGACTGGCAGTTGCCGGGCACGTTCAGATGGGCGGATTCGACGAACAGCGCGCGCGGCAGCAGCTCAGTGATGATCGACAATGCGTTGATTCCCGGATCGAACACGCCCAGCCCGCCTGCCTGCCAGATCCACGCCTGCCCCGGGTGCCACTTGCGCACCTGCTCTTTCCAGTCGATGCGCACCTGCTTGAGGGTTTTCCCTTCAAGCCACTGCTTTGCATTGAGCACCCCGGGCGCAAACCGCGAATGCCAGGCAAACAGGCCGCTGACGCCTGCCGCGTTGACTTCATCGATCAGCGCGAGCGCTTCGCCCAGGGTCGAGCACGGCGGTTTCTCCACCAGCACGTGTTTGCCTGCCCTCAGCGCCTGTTCGACCAGCGCAAAACGGCCTTGCGGCGGCGTGCAGAAGGCGATGGCATCGACCTGCGGCCCCTGCTCCAGCAGCTCGGCCAGCGAGCTGAAATTGGGCACGTCCGGGCAGTGCTGACCCAGCGTCGCGACGGCGACCAGTTCGAAACGGTCGCTGCGGCGAATGGCCGGCACGTGCTGGTCCTGGGCGATCTTGCCGTAACCCACCAGCGCTAAACGAATCGGATGCATCGATGACTCCTGTGATGTTGTCGTTGTTTTATCGGGTGCCCACTGAAAGGTCACCCCTGAAGCGAATCAATGAATCGGTGCCGCGTCGCTCTGCTGGTATTCCCGTGGGGTGCAGCCGAATTCCCGGCGAAAGACCGTGTGCAGGTACTGCGCCGATTTGAAGCCACAATTCTGGGCGATGTCGGCAATGGCAGAGTCGCTGTGCTTGAGGCCCGACGCCGCGGCGGTCAGTTTGAAACTCAAAATCTCGTCATGCACGCTGCAACCGCGCTCCTTGCGAAAGTGCGATTCCAGCGAGGAGCGTGACACGCCGACGTAGGCGGCCACTTGAGCGGTCTTGATTCCCTGGCACGCGTACTGACGAATGAAATGCAGCGCCTGCATGACATAAGGGTTGCCCAGCGGCTGATGCAGGCTGGAGGCTTGAACGTTGATGGCCTCCGGCGGCACCAGAATCTGGCTGGTGGTCGACGGCACACCGTGGAGCATCTGATGCAGCAGGCGCGCCGCCGTGCGGCCCATGCTTTGCGTGCCCTGGATCACCGAGCTCAGCGGCACGCGTGTCAGGGTGCGGGTCAGCGGGTCATTGTCGATCCCAATCAGCGCCACTTGCTCGGGCACCGCGATGCCCGCCGTCAGACACGCCTGCAGCAACTGCCGGGCGCGGGCGTCACTCACGGCGATAATGCCAATGGGCTTGGGCAGGCTCTGCAGCCAGGTGATCTGCTGCTGCACGGCGCTGTCCCACAGTGGCGCGCTGGTGCTGAGGCCGCGATAGACTTCGCCGCGCAAACCGTCGCGCTGCAACAGTCGGCGAAAGGCCTTTTCGCGCTCCTGGGCCCAGCGATTGCTCTGGGCTTCAGGCAGGCTGAAACAGGCAAACCGCGTCAGGCCGGCTTCAATCAAGTGCTCGTAGGCCAGCTTGATCAGCGCGAAATTGTCGGTGGCCACATAAGGGATGTTTTTTGGGTAGGAACGCTCGTCTTCGTAAGAGCCGCCCACGGCGACCACCGGCAAACGGCTTCCGGCCAGCGCTTCGCCGATCAGCGGGTCGTCAAAGTCAGCAATGATGCCGTCGCCCTGCCAGCGCTCGATGCCCTTGAGCCGGCACAGAAAGTCCTCTTCCAGAAACAGATCCCACGACGCGCGCGTGCTGCTCAGGTAGTTGCCGATGCCAGTGATGATGCCGCGGTCGTAGATCTTGCCGCCGTTGAACAACAGCGCAATACGGTGAGCGGGCGGGACGGTTTTCATTATTGTTCCCCGGGCCTGTCAAGCGAGTCGGCACAGCCTAGGCCTGCGCCGGAGGAATCTCAATACTCAAAATCGAACAGCCTGTTGGTGATTTTCGCAATCGGCGGGCGCGGGGCCGTTGCTAGTATCGGGGACAGCCGGTTTCCCTCCCCCAGAACAATAAGGAATTCCCGATGCCCTGCTTTCCCGATGTCGACAAGATCCGCTATGAAGGCCCTGGCAGCGACTCGCCCCTCGCCTTTCGCCACTACGACGCCGACAAGATCATCCTCGGTAAACCAATGCGCGAACACCTGCGCATGGCCGCGTGTTACTGGCACACCTTCGTCTGGCCGGGCGCTGATATGTTCGGCGTCGGCACGTTCAAGCGTCCCTGGAACAAGCCGGGTGATGCCCTGGAACTGGCGCGCTTCAAGGCCGAGGCGGCCTTTGAGTTCTTCTCCAAACTGGGCATCGACTATTACAGCTTCCACGACACCGACGTTGCACCGGAAGGCGCCAGCCTGAAGGAATACAGCCACAACTTCGCGCAGATGGTCGATGAGCTGGAACGCCACCAGGAGCAAAGCGGCATCCAGCTGTTGTGGGGCACCGCCAACTGCTTCAGCAACCCACGTTTCGCCGCCGGTGCCGCCAGTAACCCGGACCCGGAAGTGTTCGCCTTTGCCGCCGCTCAGGTGTGCAGCGCGATGAACGCGACCAAGCGTCTGAACGGCGCCAACTATGTGCTGTGGGGCGGCCGCGAAGGCTACGAGACGCTGCTCAACACCGACCTCAAGCGCGAGCGTGAGCAACTGGGTCGCTTCATGCGCATGGTGGTGGAGCACAAGCACAAGATCGGTTTCACCGGTGACCTGCTGATCGAGCCCAAACCGCAGGAGCCGACCAAGCACCAGTACGACTACGACAGCGCCACGGTATTCGGCTTTTTGCAGCAGTTCGGCCTGGAGAAAGAGATCAAGGTCAATATCGAGGCCAACCACGCCACCCTCGCCGGTCACAGCTTCCACCATGAAATCGCCACGGCAGCGTCGCTGGGTATTTTCGGCAGCATCGATGCCAACCGGGGCGATCCACAAAATGGCTGGGACACCGATCAGTTTCCCAACAGCGTTGAAGAGCTGACCCTGGCGACGTACGAGATCCTCAAAGTCGGCGGCTTCAAAAACGGCGGTTACAACTTCGACTCGAAAGTCCGTCGCCAGAGCCTCGATGAAATCGATCTGTTCTATGGCCACGTGGTCGCCATGGACGTCCTCGCCCTGTCGCTGGAACGCGCCGCTGCGATGATCGAGGACGACCGGCTGCAAGCGTTCAAGGACCAGCGCTACGCCGGTTGGGACCAACCCTTTGGCCGTGCGGTGCTGTCGGGTGAGTTCAGCCTGGATGCCCTGGCGCAACATGCCGTGGACAACGAATTGAACCCGCAGGCAGTGAGCGGTCGGCAGGAGATGCTTGAAGGCGTCGTCAACCGGTTCATCTATCCCTGACAGGTGATGATCGCGATCCCCATGCAGGACCGGCGAGGTCATCTCCAATCCGCTGGATGGACGCGATGCTTTTCGTAGGACCGGCTTCAGCCGGGAAGAGGCCAGTGTGTGCAGCATCAATCTTGCGGTATGACGCCAGCAGCTGCCCGGCTAAAGCCGGTCCTACTAACTTCAGCAGGTCCTATTACGCAAAGGGGGCTGGTTACATTCTCACGACAATTCCCTGCTCGCGGCGCGTGGCCAGTATCTACAGTTCACCGGCAACCCGAACATGCTGCAACAGTGTCTCTAAACAAAAATAACAGGACGCAACCCCATGAAGAACTTGAAAACCACCCTCCTCGCCAGCGCTCTGGCTTTGCTCAGCCTGCCGGTCACGGCCGATTCGGCGCACCCGAAAATCGGCTTCTCCATTGATGACCTGCGTCTGGAGCGCTGGTCTCGCGACCGTGACTACTTTGTCGCAGCAGCAGAGAAAATGGACGCCAAGGTCTTTGTCCAGTCCGCCGATGCCAACGAGCAAAAGCAGATCTCGCAGATCGAGAACCTGATTTCGCGCGGCGTCGATGTCATCGTCATCGTGCCGTTCAACGCCACCGTGCTGACCAACGCCGTCGCCGAGGCCAAGAAAGCCGGCATCAAAGTCGTGTCCTACGACCGCCTGATTCTCAACGCCGACATTGATGCCTACATCTCGTTCGACAACGAGAAAGTCGGTGAAATGCAGGCGGCCGGCGTGCTCAAGGCCGCGCCGAAGGGCAACTACTTCCTGCTCGGCGGCGCCCCCACCGACAACAACGCCAAGGTGCTGCGCGAAGGCCAGATGAAAGTGCTGCAGCCGGCCATCGACAAGGGCGACATCAAAATCGTCGGCCAGCAATGGGTCAAGGAATGGAACCCGACCGAAGCGCTGAGCATCGTAGAGAACGCCCTGACCAAAAACAGCAACAAAATCGACGGCATCGTCGCCTCCAACGACGCCACCGCCGGCGGCGCGATTCAGGCCCTGGCGGCGCAAAAACTGGCCGGTAAAGTGCCGATTTCGGGCCAGGACGCCGACTTGGCAGCGGTCAAGCGCGTGATCGACGGCACGCAGACCATGACCGTGTACAAGCCACTGAAACTGATCGCTTCCGAGGCTGCAAAACTGTCGGTGCAACTGGCGCGCAACGAGAAGCCGCAGTACAGCTCGCAATACGACAATGGCACCAAAAAAGTCGACACCATCCTGCTGACGCCCACCCCGCTGACCAAGGACAACATCGATCTGCTGGAGAAGGACGGGTTCTACACCAAGGACCAGATCGCGGGTAAGTAACAGACCCTTTTCTGATCGCCTTCTCAGCCATTCGGGGCCGGCACGAATAGCGCCGGCCCCCGATTGGCTAGCTTCTGCGTGAGATCCTGCAATGTCCGAATACCTGCTGCAAATGAACGGCATCGTCAAATCGTTCGGCGGTGTCAAAGCGTTGAACGGCATCGACATCAAGGTGCGCGCCGGCGAATGCGTCGGGCTGTGCGGCGAGAACGGTGCTGGCAAATCGACCCTGATGAAAGTCTTGTCAGCGGTCTACCCCTACGGCACCTGGGAGGGGGAAATCCTCTGGGACGGCCAGCCGCTGCGGGCGCAGTCGATCAGTGAGACCGAGGCCACCGGCATCGTCATCATCCATCAGGAACTGACCCTGGTCCCCGACCTCTCGGTGGCGGAGAACATTTTCATGGGTCACGAGCTGACCCTGCCGGGCGGGCGGATGAATTACCCGGCCATGATCCACCGCGCCGAAGCCTTGATGCGTGAGCTGAAAGTGCCGGACATGAATGTCTCGTTGCCGGTCTCCCAATACGGCGGCGGCTATCAGCAGCTGGTGGAAATCGCCAAGGCGCTGAACAAGCAGGCGCGGCTGCTGATTCTCGACGAACCTTCCTCAGCGCTGACCCGATCGGAAATCGACGTGCTGCTCGACATCATCCGGGACCTGAAGGCAAAAGGCGTGGCCTGCGTCTACATCTCCCACAAACTCGATGAAGTCGCCGCCGTCTGCGACACCATTTCGGTGATCCGCGATGGCAAGCACATTGCGACCACGGCCATGGCTGACATGGACATCCCGAAAATCATCACGCAGATGGTTGGTCGCGAGATGAGCAACCTCTATCCCACCGAACCCCATGCCGTGGGCGAAGTGATCTTCGAGGCGCGCAACGTTACCTGCTATGACGTCGACAACCCCAAGCGCAAACGTGTGGACGACATTTCGTTCGTGCTCAAGCGTGGGGAAATCCTGGGCATCGCCGGGCTGGTTGGCGCCGGGCGCACCGAGCTGGTGTCGGCGCTGTTCGGCGCTTACCCCGGACGTTACACCGGCGAAGTGTGGCTGGACGGCAAACCGATCGACACCCGCACCCCGCTCAAGTCCATTCGCGCGGGCCTGTGCATGGTGCCCGAGGACCGCAAGCGTCAGGGCATCATTCCCGACCTCGGCGTCGGGCAGAACATCACCCTGGCCGTGCTCGACAGCTTCGCGCACCTGACCCGCATCGACGCTGAAGCCGAACTGGGCAGCATCGACAAGGAGATCTCGCGCATGCATCTGAAGACAGCCAGCCCGTTCCTGCCGATCACCAGCCTGTCCGGGGGCAATCAACAAAAAGCCGTGCTGGCGAAGATGCTCCTGACCCAGCCTCGGGTACTGATTCTCGACGAGCCCACGCGCGGCGTGGACGTCGGCGCCAAATACGAGATTTACAAGCTGATGGGTGCACTGGCTGCCACGGGCGTGTCGATCATCATGGTGTCGTCGGAGCTGGCCGAAGTGCTCGGCGTCTCCGACCGCGTGCTGGTGATTGGTGAAGGTCAACTGCGCGGGGACTTCATCAACGAAGGGCTGACCCAGGAACAGGTACTCGCGGCGGCGCTCAGCCAGTCAGGCGACTATCTTGCGGCGCACCACAAAAACGACAACGACCGGCCAGGTGCTGTGGGAGAAGCGCGTCAATGAATCAGCTCAAACAACTGTTTACCCGCTACAAAATGCTCGCGCTGGTGATCGCCATTGCCATCATCTGGCTGTTTTTCAGTTGGCAAACCGAAGGCGGCTTCCTGACCCCGCGCAACCTGTCCAACCTGCTGCGGCAGATGTCGATCACCGGTATCCTCGCCTGCGGCATGGTGCTGGTGATCATCAGCGGCGAGATCGACCTGTCGGTGGGCTCGCTGCTCGGCCTGCTCGGCGGCGTGGCGGCGATTCTCGACGTGGTGTACCACGTGCCGCTGCCCCTGAACCTGTGCATCGTCGCGGCCTGCGGCCTGCTGATCGGCCTCGCCAACGGCTGCATGACGGCGTACCTGCGCATCCCGTCGTTCATCGTCGGTCTGGGCGGCATGCTGGCGTTCCGCGGCATTTTGCTGGGGATCACCGGTGGCACCACCATCGCCCCGGTCTCGCCGGAGCTGGTGTACGTGGGCCAGGGATATCTGCCGCCGCTGGTGGGTGTTGTCCTGGGTGTGTTGCTGTTCGCGCTGACGCTGTTCCTGACCTGGCGTCAGCGTCGCAACCGCGCCCTGCATGGCCTGGCGGCGCACGCGATCGTGAGGGACCTCGTGCGCGTGGTGGCCATCGGCGCTGTGTTGGCCGGCTTCGTCTACACCCTCAACAGCTACGACGGCATTCCGGTGCCGGTGCTGTTGCTGCTGGTGCTGCTTGGCGTCTTCAGCTACATCACCAGCCAGACCGTGTTCGGCCGGCGTATCTACTCGGTGGGCAGCAACATGGAGGCGACACGTCTGTCCGGCATCAACGTGCAGGCGGTCAAGCTGTGGATCTTCGGCATCATGGGTGTCATGTGCGCCCTCGCCGGTCTGGTCAATACTGCGCGCCTGGCCGCAGGCTCACCCTCGGCGGGCAACATGGGCGAACTCGACGCCATCGCCGCATGCTTCATCGGCGGCACATCCATGCGCGGCGGCTCGGGAACCGTCTACGGCGCCCTGCTCGGTGCGCTGGTCATCACCAGCCTGGACAACGGTATGTCCATGCTCGACGTCGACAGCTACTGGCAGATGATCGTCAAGGGCAGCATCCTGGTACTGGCGGTGTGGGTGGATGTGAGTACGCGGAGCGGACGGCGGTAAGCGCGTGAGGCTTCAGCAGGCAACACCACGGCTAAATGACTCCCACGCCCTGTAGGAGCCGGCTTGCTGGCGAAGCTGTCAGGTCGGTGAACGTGTTCATTTCTGATCCACCGCCTTCGCCAGCAAGCCGGCTCCTACGGGACGGGGTGTCAGCCGAATCATTCGTGTCAGCCGATCCGCAGGTTTTCCGCCGCAACCAATCCTTCATCGTATTTCCGGTGTCATCCTCTTCGTCGGCGCGCCAGTCTGGGCAACGGCATGTCCATGCTCGACGTCGACAGCTACTGGCAGATGATCGTCAAGGGCAGCATCCTGGTGCTGGCGGTGTGGGTGGATGTGAGTACGCGGGCTGGGCGGCGGTGAGCGCGTGAGGCTTCAGCGGGCAACACCACGGCTAAATGACACCCTCGCCCGGTAGGAGCCGGCTTGCTGGCGAAGCTGTCAGGTCGGTTAACTTGCTCATTTCTGATCCACCGTCTTCGCCAGCAAGCCGGCTACTACGGGACGGGGTGTCAGCCGAGTCATTCGTGTCAGCCGAACCACTGGTGTCCGCTGCAACCCTCGTATGAGCGCGCTTGCCCACGAATGCGTCGGATCAGCGAACTGGATCACGCAGCTCCACTGTCATTCTTGGGCCCGCGCGCTACTGCATCAAACTCAATCCAACTTACGTTATGAGAAGATGCGATCCACTTACCGCCCCTCCAGCAACTCCCCCGCCCGATCCAGCAACCCCAGCGGATCGTCCGTCTTGTGTATGTCCACCGAGAGCATCTGCCGAAACTTGCGTGCGCCCGGAAAGCCGGTGCCAAGGCCGAGGACGTGGCGGGTAATGTGGTGCATCGATCCGCCTTCATTCAAGTGCGCTTCAATGTAGGGCCGCATAAGCGCCAGCGCTCCGGCACGGCTGATCTGCGGCGCGGTGTCGCCAAACAGCTCGCGATCAACATCAGCCAGCAAATAAGGGTTGTGATACGCCTCGCGGCCGAGCATCACGCCGTCAAAGGTGTTCAGGTGTTCCTTGCACTGCTCCAGCGTCTTGATGCCACCGTTGAGGACAATTTCCAGCTCGGGAAAGTCATGCTTGAGCTGGGCGGCGATATCATAGCGCAGCGGCGGGATGTCACGGTTTTCCTTGGGCGACAAACCCTCAAGGATGGCGATGCGGGCGTGCACGGTGAAGCTGGTGCAACCGGCATCGCGGACGGTGCCGACGAACTCGCAAAGCTGCTCGTAACTGTCGCGTCCGTTGATGCCGATGCGGTGCTTCACCGTCACCGGAATCGACACCGCGTCGCGCATGGCCTTGACGCAGTCGGCGACCAGTTGCGGATGCCCCATCAACACCGCGCCGATCATGTTGTTCTGCACCCGATCGCTGGGGCAGCCGACGTTGAGGTTCACCTCGTCGTAGCCCGCCGCTTGCGCCAGGCGTGCGCTGGCAGCCAGGTCAGCCGGGTTGCTGCCGCCCAGCTGCAGCGCCAGCGGATGCTCCGTCTCGTCGTGGCGCAGGAACCGCTCGGTGTCACCGTGCAGCAACGCGCCGGTGGTGACCATCTCGGTATAGAGCAGCGCGTTCTTTGACAGCAGGCGCAGGAAGAAACGGCAGTGGCGATCCGTCCAATCCATCATCGGGGCCACGGAGAAACGCCGTGATGGGTCAGACGGCAGGCGCTGGGCAGGGAGTTCGGTGGTAGGCAGCATGGGGCAAGTAAACAGATCGGACGAAAAGGACGCGCAGTCTAACAGCTCGCACGTCCGGCTGAAGCCGAGCCTGACCAAAGCGCGCGCCTTATGCCGGAACGGTCTGATACGGGAAGTCATCAAGCCCCGGCTGCGCTCACCCTGCAGTACCGCATGACCGTCCGGCAAAGCAGTGCGCAAGGTACTTCAGCCATCGATCAGCAGGGCGATTTGCAGAGCGGAGTACTGGCGAATAGCGTGAGCCTGACGCTTGCAGCTGACGCGACGTGTCAGGTTCACCTGGAGGTCTTTGATCAGACCACGTTGCTGAAGGCCGTCGACAGTGACTGCGGTGTGATGTCCGCGCGTTGATTGGCCTGCAGTCGGTGCAGTTGCGCCCAGTTCGGCCCCGCCCCGGTTGCTGGCAACGACCCTTCGCTGGATTAGATTCCTCACTGCGGGAACATCCCGCTCGGTCAGGGCTCCAACCTGTCTGAATCGAGTATCCGCCCGCCTCGGGAACCGCCCGCCTTTGATCCCGCGCTGTCTTTTAAAAACGCTCAGCGCCTCGGATCATGGCTGACACACAGGTACGCTGTTTGCGCAAATGCAGGCGTCCAAACCCGTGTGTCTGTTGCGGTTTACGCCCTTGAGTGGCCGGCGGCGCTCGGGTAATGTCAGCAAACCCACAGGACAGAGCACGCTCATGACTTCCAAGCTGGAACAACTAAAGCAATTCACCACCGTTGTTGCCGACACCGGCGATTTCGCCGCGATCGAAAAGCTCAAGCCCGTCGACGCGACCACCAACCCTTCCCTCTTGCTCAAAGCCGCTTCCAGCGACAGCAACAGTGATCGTTTGAAAGAAGCGTTTGCCGGCAGCAACAACGACATTAACGTTGCCAGCGACCGCTTCGCTGTCGCCATCGGCCGTGAAATCCTCAAAGTGGTTCCGGGCCGGGTATCGACCGAAGTCGACGCGCGTCTGTCGTTCGACAAGCAGGCCTGTATCGACCGCGCTGACCGCATCGTTGGCCTGTATGAAGACTTCGGCATCGGCCGCGATCGCATCCTGATCAAGCTGGCCTCCACCTGGGAAGGCATCAAGGCCGCCGAGGTGCTGGAAAAGAAAGGCATCCAGTGCAACCTGACGTTGCTGTTCTCCTTCGCTCAGGCCCAGGCCTGCGCTGACGCCGGCGTGTTTCTGATCTCGCCATTCGTAGGCCGCATCTACGACTGGTACAAGAAAGCCGAAGGCAAGGAGTATGTCGGTGCAGAGGACCCGGGCGTGCAGTCCGTGACCCGCATTTATAACTACTACAAAGCCAACGACTACAAGACCGTGGTCATGGGCGCCAGCTTCCGTAACCTCAGCCAGATCGAAGAACTGGCCGGCTGCGACCGTCTGACCATTAGCCCTGACCTGCTGCACAAACTCTCGGAAGACGACGGCACGCTGGTGCAGAAACTCAAGCCGGGCAATGGCGGCGAAGCGCGCGTGACCCTGAACGAGAGCCAGTTCCGCTGGGCCTCCAATGAAGACGCCATGGCCACTGAAAAGCTGGCTGAAGGCATTCGTCAGTTCGCCCGCGACCAGGTAGCGCTGGAGAAGATGCTGTCGAACAAAGCGTAAGGTTTGCGAGACATAAAAAGGGCGGCACCCTCACAGGTGCCGCCCTTTTTTCATGCCCGAATCAGGGGCTGAAGGTATTACTGGTGTTCGAGCGCATTGACCAGGTCGCGGAACGCCTCTCGGTTGGAGTCGTTCAAGCCCATCAGAATCTTGTGGGCCTCCAGCACCTTGGCCTTGACCACGTCTTCACACTGGTCCTGCGATGGCAGGTCGCTAAGCGCTTCAGGACGGGGAATCGGCCGACCCACGATATTGAACACCTGATCGAAGCCCATCGACTGCAGCAAACGTGTGATGTCTTCATGAGTGGTCACGACCGTTGGCAGCAGCCCGGCCTTCTGCCGCGAGAGGATCGACAGCTTGGCAAGCAGCCCAAGCGTAGTGCTGTCGATGCTGCGGGTTTCAGTGAGGTCAATGACCACCGTCGAAAAATTCATCGAGGTGAAGATACGCTCAATTGTCGCATCCAACGCAGAGCACAGCGTCAGACGCACTTCGCCCACAAATTTGAGGACAAATGTGCCGTCTTGCTCGGCGAACTGGATTCTACCGGTACTCATTAAAGGTTCCTGCTCAACACTAACAAGGCGATATCATCCGGCATCTCCCCTAGCGTGGCCAATCCAAACGTTTGGCGCAGACCGTCCAGGCTGCCCCCCGCCGCCTTGACCAGTTCGGGCAAGTTGGCTTCTTTCTCTTTGAGTGTATCACCTGGCAGAAGGTCCAGAATGCCGTCGGACAGCAGGGTGAGACTAAAGGACGCAGGCAGATCGATAACGTGATCGGTGTAGGTCGCTTCGTTGAACAGCCCCACTGGCAGGCCGCGGCCTTCGAGATAGCGCGTTTCTTCCGGTGTGTAAAGCACCGGCAGCGGCAGATGGCCACCGACACTGTAGGTCAACTGCCCGGTTTCCTCGTCAATCACGCCGCCCACCATGGTGACGTGCTTACCCAGCTTGCAGCTGATCAAACCGCGGTTGATATGGCCCAGGACGTCCGATGGTTTGAATTTCGGCAGCATCCCGCCGCGCTTGGATTCAAACAGCAGCCGCGTGGTCATGAATTTCAACAGCACGGTGATGAACGCCGAAGACGCACCGTGTCCGGAAACGTCCGCCAGGTAGAAGGCTACACGGCGCTCGTCGACTCGAAAATAATCCACGAAGTCGCCGGACAGATACAGCGAAGGGATGATCTCGTGTTCAAATTCGAACGCATCGATGGCCCACGGGCTAGTCGGCAACATGTTCATCTGGACCTGGCGGCCCGCGTCCTGGTCTTCCTGCAACAGGTGCAGACTGGCCTCAAGCTCGCGGTTGGCGGTCTCCAGCTTCTGCCGGTATTCCCTGTTCTCCAGCAACAGGCGCGAGCGGTCCAGCGCGCGCTTGACCGAATGTTCCAGCACCGCGAGGTCTTCCAGCGGCTTGATCAGGTAATCGGCTGCGCCGAGTCGCAGAGCCTCGACGGCGTCACTCATGACCCCTGCCCCGGACACCACAATGACCGGCGTTTCCGGCGCCAGGCTGGTCACCTGACGAATAAGCTCGAGGCCGCCCACCTGCGGCATGCGCAGATCGCAGATCAGCAGATCGGGCTTTTCCTGCTCGAAGGTCTGTAGACCCTGCACGCCGTTACCGGCTTGCAGAACGCTGAACCCACTGTCTTCCAAGTAGGCCGCGAGACTCGCGCGCACGACTTCGTCGTCATCGATGATCAGCAGCGTGGCACTGGTTTTTTGCATGTGGGCAAACGGCGCCAGATTAGGTTGGCGTAGGCGGCTGGTTTGGGTCAGGCCGCGTACTGGATTCGCTTCTAGCCTCTCTGGCCCAGGTAGCGGACTTTTGGTCAAACGCTTCGCGTGTCAGAGCTGCCCTTCAAGGCGCAGACGGTACTCCCATCCGCCTGGCGTTTCAAGCATGCTCCCGCTGGGGCAAGGCGTCTTTACATCGCAAATCGCGCAGAGTTATAAGAACCTCTGAATCAGCAATCAAAACAAAGGATGCGTCATGGGCCAGCTGGATCGCGATTACGAAGAAAAACGGGATTACATTCGCATGCGGGTGGATGCGGACATCAACCTTATCTACGCCGGTCAGATCATCCCCGCCGTATGCGTGGACTTATCCGGCTCAGGCATGCAGGTACAGGCGCCGCGCTCGTTTCAGGTTGGCGACAAACTCAGCGTACGCATCGACTCCGAGCATGCCGCGCTCAAGGGACTTGAAGCCGATACGGAGGTCGTGTGGATCGCCGACATCGAAGGCGGCGAACAGAAACTGGGGCTGACCATTCTGGCGATGAAGTAAACCGCAGGCGGAACTCCGTCACAGTTTCGAAAAAAACCGAAAATAAAAAGGCGACCCTCGGGTCGCCTTTTTGTGTCGTTTTACGGTAAGACGGGATCAGAAGTCGTCGACGACCTTGCCGTCCTCCACTTTGTACTCGCGGTTCTGCAGATAAGCATTGCGGATGAAGATGTACTTGTCTCCGTTGATCAGCTTTTCTGCGGACAGAAGGCTGGCGCGGGTATCGACAATGCTCACACCCAGCGCCGTGTTGCGGGTTGGCACATGGTCAATGTAACGCCAAGGCTGGGTGTAGGTGTCGGGGTACTTGGCGAATGCATCGCGCACGGTGCTTGGGCCAAACAGGGGCAGCATCACGAACGGACCGCTGCTCACGCCCCAGTGGCCGAGAGTCTGACCGAAGTCTTCGTCGTTGCGCTGCAAGCCCATCTTGGTGCCGACGTCAAAAAAGCCCAGCAGGCCGAACGTGGTGTTGAAGATCAGGCGAGCGGTGTCGACGCCAGCGGCTTCAGGCTTGGCTTGAAGCACGTCGTTGGCAAAGTTGGTCACTTCGCCGACGTTTTTAAACATGTTGTGGATGCCGTCTTCCAGAAATTGCGGCGTGATGAACTCATAGCCTTGGGCAATGGGTTTCAGCGCGTAGGTATCGACGGTGTCGTTGAAGCGGAAAATCGCACGGTTGACGCCTTCCCATGGATCTTCGTCGGCAGCATTTGCAGCCATAGGCGCCACGGCCAGACTGGCCCACACGCACGTTCGAACCAGACGATTGATAAAGCCAGCACCGTTCTCGGGCATAGCTGAGACTCCCAGTCAAAGTAATGAAGCGGGCGCTACGCCCCAAACCAAAGGCGGGAGTATAAAGCCTTCTGTGACGATTTACGTCGTTGAAATGCCCCAAGTTCTGTAGGCCGGTAAACATCCGGAAACACTGTCATCTTCCGGTCATCGATTTGTCATGGCAATCCCTTAGCGTCAACCGCTTTGAGAGGGAATGCCATGCTTGCCCCGGTCGCCGTCGCTGCTCCGTCCTTCACCGCTGTGCTCTTCGGACTGAGCGGTTGCCTCGTCGATTTCGGCGCCCAGGCACGGACTCTGCTTGCCAGCGATGGCAGGTCATTGGTTGGCCACGATGCACAACCCTTCGCCACGCCCGCCCCTGGCGCAATCAACGCGCTGAAGTACCTCAAGCAACACGGCATCCCCTGCGCCTGGATCGACGAATACCCTGCAACGATCACCGATCAACTCGCTGCGGCGCTCGGCGCGATGATTCATTCCACGCCGCTGCCCGGCAATCGCTGGCCAGCGCCCGATGCCTGCTGGCAGGCATTGATGACCCTGGGTGTGAAGCAACTGGACGGCTGCGTGCTGGTTAGCGGTGATCCGCGCCTGCTCATGGCGGGCATCAACGCTGGCCTGTGGACGGTGGGCCTGGCGTCGTGCGGGCCGTTGTGTGGCGTGCCGCCAGCGCAGTGGGACGCCATGAGCGATCTGGATCGCGAACGTCGCCGAGGCCGCGCCACCCTCGAGCTTTACGCCTCCGGTGCGCACTCGGTCATCGATCACCTGGGAGAACTGGAGTCGTGCCTGGCCGACATCACGCTGCGCCGGCAGAAGGCCGAGAAGCCCTGAGGTGATCGGCATCATGCAAAGCCGTCTGGAGTGGATTAGTCTTACAGCGTAAAGGACCTTTGCCGGAGCATTGCGGTCCATCGTGGGACTAATCAGAGTAAGGAACACCTCATGTCCGTCAGTGACTTGCAACTACAACTCGACACCCTGCGCGAGCAGCTTGAGCAGAACCCGCAACTCACTGTGGAGGAGCGCGCGAACCTCACCGACGTCATGGAGCAAATCCAGGCGCAGCTCGAGCTTGAAACCGTCAGCCAGGATCCGAGCATATCCGACGGCGTGAACCTGGCGGTTGAGCGCTTCGAGGTCGACCACCCGACCATCGCTGGTACGTTGCGCAATGTTCTGGTGACGCTGGGCAGCATGGGGATCTGAGAGGAATCCGCCGGTGGGCGCGCCTGGCGCTGAATGACGTTTCTGCAGCAGCTGGCTTGATGGCGAACGCCACACACCTGTAGGAGCCGGCTTGCTGGCGAATGCCACATCTCTGTAGGAGCCGGCTTGCTGGCGAATGCGGTGGATCAGTCCCCGCCCAGCGCCTTGACGATTGGGTTCGCCAGCAAGCCGGCTCCTACAAATTATTCATTCTCTCATTATCAGCGGTCTCTTCTCCAGATTTTAAACTACCGGCCCGGGCCCTTTCGCGCCGGTCTCTCTGCTGGCGAACGCCACATCCCTGCAGGAGCCGGCTTGCTGGCGAACGCCACACACCTGTAGGAGCCGGCTTGCTGGCGAACGCGTTCTGGCTGTCGAGGACGATGTTGAATGTGCCGGCCTCTTCGCGGGCAAGCGCTCCTACAGGTGATTCGACATCCCGTATCACCTGCGGCGAACACGGCTTCGGCAGATGATTCGTCGGGTCACTGCCGTGCGAGACGTCCATTCTCCAGGGTCAACCCTTCGGTGCTGCGGTAGGGGTTGATGTCCAGCCCGCCCCGGCGCACGTAACGCGCGTAAACGGTCAATTTTTCCGGCTTCAGCAGGCGTTGCAGGTCCATGAAAATGCGTTCGACGCACTGTTCATGGAAATCCGAATGCTGGCGGAAGCTTACGATGTAGGCCAGAAAGCTTGCGTGATCCAGTGCCGCGCCCCGGTATTCCACGGCTACGCTGCCCCAGTCTGGCTGGCTCGTTACCGGGCAGTTGGACTTCAGCAGGTGGCAGTGCAGGGCGTCGTCCACTACGCGTGATTCATCGCAATGCAGCAGCTCGGGCTGCGGGCGGTCATAGCTGGTGATCTTCACATCGAGATCATCAATACACACGCCCGGTACCGCAACGATCCCCTCGGCTTCAATGTCATTGAGGCTGCGGATACGCACGCCCACCGGCTTGCCAGCGGCGGCCGACAGGTCTCTCTCCAGCGTGACGACGAGCTCGTCCCGGGAGGCAAATGCGGTCTGATTGAGCGAATTGAGGTACAGCTTGAAGGACTTGGATTCGATGATATTGGGCGAATCGGCAGGAATGCTGAACTCGCCGATGGCGACCACCGGCTTGCCGGATGGGAGCAACCAGGACAGCTCATAGCAATTCCAGAAATCGACGCCCTGGTAAGGGAGCGTTTCTGCAGTCAACCCCAGCTCTGCCCACTTGGCGGCGCGGGGTATCGGGAACAGCAAAGACGGCGTGTATGTCGCAATGTATTCGCTGGACTTGCCCAGCGGCGAGTGTTCGGCTGCGGGATGCATGGCGGGACCTGAACCTGAAAGCGGCGATAAAAAAACCAAGGTCGCGCAGTTTATCGGGTTCGGCCCCTGTTTTCAGCGATTACTGAGACTTTCAGCGTTAACTCAGACCATTCAGTGGTTACTGACTGATCGCAACCTTGCCAACCATGCCCGCCTGATAATGGCCGGGGATGTTGCAGGCGAACTCCAACCCGGTGGCGTCGGCAAACGTCCAGGTCAGCTCGGCAGTCTTGCCGGGCTCAACCAGCATACTATTGGGATCGTCGTGCTTCATGGCGCCGTCACCGTGCGCCATTCCATGGTCCATGCCGGTCATGTCGTGCTTCATGCCCGTGGGCGTCAGCATCCCACTGGCTGCCATTTTCAGCATTTCCTGCTGATGCGCCGCATGCATCGCGGCATCGCCGAGATTGAATTCGTGAAGCAGCTGGCCCTTGTTGACCAGCACGAAACGCACGGTTTCGCCCTTTTTGACGTTCAGCGACTTGGGCTCGAAATACATATCGCCCAGCGTCACCTCGACGGTGCGTGTCGCTTTCGCGGCGTCGCCGGGATGGCCGAACGCAAAATGCTCCCCCGTGGACGCCTGCGACGCCACGCTTACACTCAACAGCACAGCCGCTGCACAAAGACGAAACAACATGGGCATCTCCTACTCGTAGCGCAACGCATGAGCCGGCTGGATCTGGGCGGCGCGATAGGCCGGATAGATCGTTGCCAGAAAGCTGAGGATGAACCCCGCACTGCAAATCAGCACCACGTCGCTGCCTTCAAGCTGCGACGGCAAGTTGCTGATGAAATACACGTCCGAGGTGAAAATGTGCTGCCCGGTCACGCGTTCGACCCAGCCGACGATCTGGCTGACGTTGATCGCCGCGATCACGCCCAGCACGCCGCCTATGACCGTACCGACAATGCCGATCACGGTGCCCTGCACCATGAAGATGGTCATGATCTGTCGAGGTGTCGCGCCGAGGGTGCGCAGGATGGCGATGTCGGCGCCCTTGTCGTTCACCACCATGATCAGCGTGGCAATGATGTTGAAGGCGGCCACGGCGACGATCATCAGCAACAGCAGACCGATCATGGTCTTTTCCATTTTCATGGCGCTGAACAGACTGCCCTGGGTGTGGGTCCAGTCATCTGCCTTATAGTCCGCACCGAGCCCGGCGACAATGGCGCTGGATACCTGCGGCGCTGCGTACAGATCGGTCAGCGCAAGGCGCACGCCTTGCACCTGGTTGGGTTGCCAGCGCTGAATAACGGCAGCATCGGCGACGTTGACCAGCGCCATCGAACCGTCCAGCTCGGCACCGACCTTGAACACCCCCACCACGGTCAAACGTTGCAGACGCGGCGTAATGCCACCGGGTGCGCTGCTGATCTCCGGAACGATCAACGTCAGCTTGTCACCGACGTTCAGGCGAAAGCGCCGGGCCGTGATTTCGCCGATCACCACACCGAACTCGCCGGGTTTGAGGTCCTGCAACCGCCCCTGCACGATGTGCTGGGTCACGATCGACACCTTCGATTCCAGCGCCGGGTCGACGCCGTTGATCTGAATGGGCTGCATCGAGCCTTTGTACGAGAGCATGCCGTCCATTTCAGTGAACGGCACGGCCGCGATCACTTGCGGGTCCTTGAGCGAAGCCGTGGCGGCGGGCTGCCAGTCGTCCAGCGGTTTGACACCCGAGATCACGGCGTGGGGAACCATGCCGAGGATGCGCGAACTCATTTCCTTCTGGAAACCGTTCATCACCGACAGCACCACGATCATCGCCAGCACGCCCAGCGCCAGCCCGATCATCGAGGTCATGGAGATGAACGAGATGAAGTGGTTGCGACGCTTGGCCCGGGTGTAGCGTGTCCCGATAAAGATGGATAACGGTCTGAACATTCGTGGAGCACCGTAACTGAAACGACTAAAAGTAGAAAACGCCGACGCGCGGGTTATCGTCGACAACCTGCGTGCATCGGGATGCGCGGCTCAAGCCTGGACCAGACGGCCCTCTTCGAGACGCCATACGCGGTCCATCTGGCGGGCCAGCGTCATGTCGTGAGTCACCACCAGAAACGCGGTGCGCGACGACGTACTGAGTTCCAGCATCAGGTCCTGAATGCCCTGGGCAGTATGAGAGTCGAGGTTGCCGGTGGGCTCGTCGAGCATGACCAGACCCGGCTGATTGACCAGCGCCCGCGCGATGGCCACCCGCTGACGCTCACCGCCGGACAATTCCGAAGGCTTGTGCGCCAGACGGTGCTTGAGCCCTACCCGCTCAAGCAGTGCGGTTGCGCGCTGACGCGCTTCCGGAATCGGCGTCTTGCCGATCAGTAGTGGCATGCAGACGTTTTCCAGCGCGGTGAATTCGGGCAGTAGATGGTGGAACTGGTAGACGAAGCCCAATGCGCGGTTGCGCAACAGGCCCCGGGCCTTTTCGTTCAGCGCCGACAGCTCTTCTCCCGCCAGCCAGACACTGCCTTCGGTGGGCGTGTCCAGACCGCCGAGCAAGTTGAGCAAGGTACTTTTGCCGGAGCCCGAACTGCCGACGATTGCCACACGCTCACCCGGGTGCAATTCCAGCTGAAGGCCTGACAGGACCACGACGGATTCCGGACCTTCCTCGTAGGATTTGCCCAGGTTGCGGCAGCTCAGTACAGCTTTATCACTCATGCCCGACTCACTCATAACGTAGCGCCTCCGCCGGCTGGGTGCGCGCCGCACGCCAGGCTGGATACAGGGTGGCGAGGAAACTCAGAACCAGCGCCGCGCCGCATACCAGCAGCACGTCCTGGGTCATCAATTGCGATGGCAGATAGTCGATGAAGTAGACATCCGCATTCAGAAACTTGTGGCCAATCAGGCCTTCCAGCGCCGAAATCGCCGAACTGACATTCAAGGCCGCAAGGATGCCGACGCCGGCGCCGATCAGTGTACCGACGACACCAATGACGGTGCCCTGGACCATGAAAATCGCCATGATCTGGCCCGGAGTGGCCCCCAGGGTTCGCAGGATGGCAATGTCACCGCGCTTGTCGTTGACGACCATGACCAGGGTGGAAATGATGTTGAACGCCGCGACGGCGACGATCAGCAGCAGGAGCAGACCAATGATGGATTTTTCCATGCCGATGGCCTGGTACAGGTTGCCGTGGGTGCGGGTCCAGTCACGCGAATAATACTGGTGCTCGCCGAGGTTCTGCGCGATGTCGTACGCCGTACGCGGCGCCTTGAACAGATCGGTGAACTTCAGACGCAAGCCCTGCACCTGGTCTGGCTTCCAGCGGTGCAGCCGCGCCAGATCCTGCAGGTTGGTCACACCCAGATAACCGTCCAGTTCGCCAGCGCCGACATGAAAGATGCCCACCACCGTGAAGCGCTTCATGCGCGGGAACATGCCGGCCGGAGTCACAGTGACTTCAGGTGAAACAAAGGTCACCTTGTCGCCCATGCCGACCCCCAGCTTGGTCGCGGCCTTGTCGCCAATCACCACGCCGAAGCCGCCCGCGACCAGGTCATCGAGACTGCCCTGCTTCATGAAGCCGTCGATGATCGACACCTTGCGCTCCTGCACAGGGTCGATGGCGTTCAACAGGATCTTTTGCACGTTGCCATTGTTGGTCAGCAGCCCTTGCATCTGGATGAACGGCGCAACCGCTTCCACCTGCTTGTTCTGTTTGACGCGGGCCGCGAGGGCCTGCCAGTCGTTGATCGGTTCGCCGGACTCGATGGTGGCGTGGGGCACCATGCCCAACACGCGAGTGCGCATCTCGTGGTCAAAGCCGTTCATGACCGACAGCACGACGATCATCACGACCACGCCCAGGGCGAGGCCGATCATCGACGTCAGGGAAATGAAGGAGACAAAGTGGTTACGGCGCTTCGCACGGGTGTAGCGCGTGCCGATGAATACAAAAAGAGGTCTGAACATTTAGGCGCTTGTTCGGAGGAATGGGAACGTCCTTGTGGCGGGCCTGGGCAAGCGGCTTTACACTCGAATCAGCGCTGAATCACACTCGTATCAATGAGCTGTGATTTTAAGCAATCACTCTGACAACCGCCGCTACCATGGGTTAGCCATGCCGACACTAGATGAAGAAGAACGCCGCGAATACTACCGTATCGAGGACAGCGTCGCACTGGAAATTAACCGCATCGGCGGTCCCGACACGGGCGACGCCCCCGGCTTGCACGACACGTCCACGCTCTTCGATCTGCTAAGCGAATTGCATGTCGCCGAGTTCGAGTCGCAGCACCTGCTGCGTCAACTGGACGATCGCGACCGCACCACCAACAGCTTTCTTCGCGCCATGAGCAAGCGCATCGACCTGCTTGGGCAAGTGGTTGCGCACACCGCGCTGGGCAAGCTGGGCGCCCCGCAGCGCGTGATCATGTCCGAAGGCGGTCTGCAATTCGAGACCGCCCAGCCTTTTCCGCCCGGCACGTTGTTGTCGGTGAAAATGGTGCTGATGCCCCAGGCCTCAGGGATGCTGTTGCGCGCCCGCGTGACTCAGTGCCACGCGTTGAATGTCGGCGATTTTGATGTCGGCATGGAGTGGATCGACCTCACGGACGCCCAACGCCAACTGCTGGCCCGACACATCCTGCAACGACAAGCCGCGCAACGACGACTCGCGCGCGAGCAGAACGACCCTGACATGAAGCCAGACTGATCCAGCCCCTACGCCTACCAAGGAGTGATTGTGACCATTATTTACGGCCACCGCGGCGCCAAGGGCGAAGCACCGGAAAACACCCTGACCAGTTTCCAGGAGTGCCTCAAGCACGGCGTCAAGCGCTGCGAACTGGATTTGCACTTGTCCCGCGACGGCGAATTGATGGTCATCCATGACCCGACCCTCAAGCGCACCACAGACCGGCGCGGCAAAGTGGTCGAGCACGATGCCGCCGACCTTGTGACCTACGACGCGCGCAAGGGCGGGCCGGGCTGGGTACAACCCTGCCCCATTCCTCGTCTGGAAGAGTTGTTCGAGAAGTGCCCGTTCGACCACTGGCAGCTGGAAGTCAAAAGCGCATCGCGTACCCGGGCTGCGACGACGGTGCTGGCCATCCGCGAAATGGCCCAGCGCCACGGTTTGCTGGACAAGGTGACGATTACCTCCAGCTCCAGAGAAGTGCTGCGCGCAGCACTTGAGCTGACTCCGGACATTTCACGCGGGCTGGTCGCCGAATACGCCTGGCTCGACCCGCTGAAGGTTGCCCAGGGTTATGGCTGCGAATTTCTAGCGCTGAACTGGACGCTGTGCACACCCGAGCGCTTGAAGAAAGCTCAGAATCAGGGGCTGCATGTGTCGGTCTGGACAGTCAACGAGCCCGCACTGATGCGCAGGCTCGCTGACTTTGGCGTTGACAGCCTGATTACAGACTTTCCCGGTTTGGCCAGCGCCACCCTTGGGAAATACTGAAATCGGTCTCCCCGACCGGCTCAGGCCACCGGCCGGAGCCGGTCAAAAAAGCCGGTTAAGGCCGTCGTAGGCCGCGACCCGATAGGCCTCGGCCATGGTCGGGTAGTTGAAGGTGGTGTTGACGAAGTACTTGATGCTGTTCGCCTCACCCGGCTGGTTCATGATGGCCTGGCCGATGTGCACGATTTCCGATGCCTGGTCGCCGAAGCAATGCACACCGAGAATCTGCAGGGTCTCCCGGTGGAACAGGATTTTCAGCATGCCGACCGGCTCGTTGGAGATTTGCGCCCGGGCCATGCTTTTGAAAAACGCCTTGCCCACTTCGTACGGCACCTTGGCCACGGTCAGATCATGCTCGTTCTGACCGATGGAGCTGATCTCGGGGATGGTGTAGATGCCGGTCGGCACATCATTGACGAAGCGCCATGCGCCGTTGTCGACAGCGCTGCCAGAAGCCGAACGCCCCTGGTCATAGGCCGCACTGGCCAGACTCGGCCAGCCAATCACGTCGCCGGCGCCATAGATGTTGGGCTGGCTGGTGCGGTAGGCCTCATCCACATCGATCTGGCCACGGCCGTTGGCTTTGATGCCGACGTTCTCGAGACCCAGCTTGTCGGTGTTGCCGGTGCGACCGTTGCACCACAGCAGGGCATCGGCCTTGATCTTTTTACCGGACTTGAGGTGCAGGATCACGCCGTTGTCGAGCCCTTCAACGCGCTCGTATTCCTCGTTGTGGCGCACCATCACATTGTTGTTGCTGAAGTGATAGCTCAAGCCCTGAGAGATTTCCGAATCGAGGAAGCTCAGCAGCTGGTCGCGGTTATCGATCAGCTCGATCTCTACTCCCAGGCCGCTGAAGATCGACGCGTATTCGCAGCCGATCACTCCGGCGCCATAGATGATTAGCTTGCGCGGGGTGTGACCCAGGCTGAGGATGGTGTCGCTGTCGTAGATGCGTTTATGGGAGAAGTCGATATCGGCAGGACGATACGGCCGCGAACCGGTCGCGATGATGATCTGATTGGCGACCAGTTTTTCAACGACGCCCGATGTACACACGACATCGACGCTGCGCTCGTCGGCGAAGCTGCCGGTGCCGAAAAACACGTCGACACGGTTGCGCGCGTAATAACCGGTGCGCGATGCCACTTGCTTGTTGATGACCTTCTCGGCGTTTTTCAGAACGTCAGGGAAGGAGAACCAGCGTGGCTCACCAATGGCCCGAAACATCGGGTTGGTGTTGAACTGAATGATTTGCTTGACGGAGTGACGCAGCGCCTTCGACGGGATCGTGCCCAGGTGGGTGCAGTTGCCGCCGACCTGCCGACGGCTGTCGACCATGGCCACTTTACGCCCGGCCTTGGCGGCGTTCATCGCCGCGCCTTCTCCCGCCGGGCCTGAACCCAGCACCACCACGTCGTAGTTGTAGACAGCCATGCGTACTCCTCAGAACTGGCCGAGACACCACTCTGGTGGCTCTGGCTGAATCATGCCGCAGCGGGCGGCATGCAGGATCGAAACTCGCGGCGCAGTCTAATCCCGTCGAACGAAAACGACCATTAACCCTTGGTCGCGTCCGTCCGCCCGAGTGATCTGTGCCGCCGCCAGCCGAGCCACTGACAGGACGCTGTCGGCGGATGGCTGGGGGGAAGCCTTTTCCGGCGTTATTCTGGTGGATCAGTCGGCCAGATGCAAAAACAACCGCTGCGCCGGTTCCCTGCCGATGGCGCTGCGGTAAATGCTGACCACCTCCTTGTTATCCCTTGCGGCCTTGAGAAGCGCCCTGTAGCCCATGAGCCGTTGTTCGGGCAGCTTCAGATGCGCAGCCGTAAAAGCGTTCGCCGATGCATGCTCTGTGGCGTAATGAAAATGTGCCCACCACAGCACATTGCCGTCCCTGTCACGAATTACGTATTCCTGCACGAAATCGTTCCGCCGCGCACCCGACATATTCTTGAGGCCGTCAATCCGGGCGATGTCCACTTCCCGCTGCCGGTGCAGATAACTGATCCGGCTGGCCGTGGGTGGCTGGCGCTTGATCATTTCGATACGCAAGGCCCGGCCTTGCTCACGCAGCCGCGCTTCAGCCGCACGAAGATCGGCCAACAGCACTGGCAGACGCTGAACGTCCATTTCCTCCGGCCCGGGTTGTTCGGCACTGGCCTGAAGTTTCGCTGCCAGCTCGCCTATCTTGTCAGCCTTGAAACAAAGGATGTCTTCCATGTCCTCAGGCTCACTGGCGCGACGCGATTGTCGAACGGCGTTGGCAATGTCGGGTTCGACCCGTTCAAGCAATGCACGGCCGCGACGCATGAGGTCTGACAACGGCACGATGCTTTCACGGGTGCGCAGCCCGGGACGTTGATCCTCCAGCTCTACCCACTCCCCTTCAGCGTGCTGGTGATAGGAACCGATGACCCGGTCACCGCTGGCCGCCTTGACCTCGACGACCTCGCCCAGCAAAGGCTCGTGACCTTCGCGCACCCGGCCAATCAGCGTGCGCTGCCCGCGGGTCTTGATCACCCGCTTGCGCGTCTGGGTCAGTCTGGGCACGTATTCGGCCGGCGTGTCGGCCGGTTCCTCACTCTCGCGAATGAGGTCCGAAAGGCGGTGCTCGGCACGGTCAGAAATGGCCGACAGATCATCGATGAAGCGCTGGAAATGCGCCATGTCGACCGTTTCCGGCTCGCTGTCGAACGCCGCCAGCGCGACCATCGAGGCACGGTCATATTCGCGAAGCGAGCTTTCCAGCACGCTGATCTGTTCGAGGTGGGTGTAATCGTTGGGCTTTTCCAGTTCCGCCTGAGACGTCAGCGCCGCGTGCAGAGGGCCGTCGTTGAGCAGACGCTTGAGGGAGACCGCTGCACTGCCATCGAGAATAACCTCGACACTGAAACAGAGCTCCAGGGACGACCACATCCGCGCTGCACGCCATTCCACGTGCGCGAACATCCGGCTGTTATAAAGCTCCAACGCTTCCTTGCGCCAGAATTCGTCGCCCACTTTGGGGACGTTGCGCATTCTCTGCCACAAGGCCTCCCTGACGGACGACCAGTGAACCCCCGTGTTCTGCAACAACAGCGTCTTTTCAAAAAGCGCCCGGTATACCTCGACGTTGCTGGCGGTGACGGTGGTGGACAAGGCGTGCATTCTGGCCAGGTCCTCTTTGGCCAATACCAGCATATCGCTCAGCAGCACGCCCTCCAGCAGGCAGATCCGGCGGACCACACCCTGCAAATCCTTGGCGTAGGACTTGTCACTCGAGCGGTCGGCGGCGCGCAATTGCTGATCGAGTTCATTTTTGCGATCAACGATCTCGACGACCGCCCGAATGTCAGCCTCCATTTCGGCAATCACCGCCGGATGCTGTTCGATCGGCACGCCATCAAGACGGTCATCGTTAGCTACAATCCTGCTGTACAGCGCGGTCTGACGGTCGAGCAGTTCGATTTTTTCAGTGGTCACCTGCTTCAGCCGCGCGGCATTTTCCGCGGCCAACTGGCGGGCGCTGCGCTTGGGTCCACCGCCGCGAAGGCGCAGCCTTAGGTCCAGACACCAGCGATGGCCTTGCCTGACGAGCCGCGGTCCTACGTTCTCGGGATTATTTGGATCGACGACCAACACCTCCTGGTCGTCGAGCAAAACCTGAAACACAGCGTCGTCGACACGCGCATACCAATGGCTGTTGTGTCCATACAAACCTTCGGTGATGCCTGTAACTGAAGGCTCTGCCAGCGCCGGCTCCGGGGCGATCCTGAAAAGGGCAAGCGAGGCCTTCTGGGCATCGCTCAGGGTTTGATCGAGTCGTGACCATCTGAAGTCCAGCAACGCCTTGGGTCGGTCAGGCACCGGTGGAGCCTGTGGCTCTGACTTTGAGTCGGTCGGGGAAAGCAGCGGCGCAAGCTTTGGCCGGGCCGGGGTGGCGGTTCGTCCGCGCTTGAATGGTCCGCCGTCATTGCGCGCGGAGGCCAGGGCGTCGCCGAGCCCCACGTGCAACAGCATCATAGCCGCCGTCAGGAGTATGTTTGGGAGCGACTCCCCCATCTCGCTGCCCTCACCCCCGCCGCCCGCACTCAGTGCGCCTTGCGCCTGGGTCAGTAATTGCACCAGCCACAGCGCGTTGCCCAACGGCCCGGAGATAAACGGCATGACCGAGTCCAGCGTGAGCCAGCCAGCGCGTTTGAGCAGCGCCCAGCGACTCTCGGCGTTGGAGGTGGAGTTGCGGTCTGCCAGCTCGACCAGCGCCGCCGCGTCAGCGATGAACAGCGCTACGAGCGGATCCCCCATCACTTTATCGAACGCCCATTGCGCAGGCGACGGATTTTCGAGCGGTGCGAACTCCGAACCCTGGCCGAAGCGCACGATATGAGGCTGATTGAAACCGCCGTTGGCGTATCTCAGTCGGGCATGGTCGCTCATCCAGGTCAGCACCTCGTCCTGCAGCTCCCCTGGCTGGACAATGGCCGTACGCAACGCCTCCCATGAGTTGAACGCCGTCAGTGTGTGCAAAGAAAGAGGTCGATACAGCACCACGGGACCTTTTGCAGTATCGCGGTCGGCGATCACGAACATATTCGCGGCTTTGTCCGCCGCAGCGCCGGCGGTGGCTCGAAAAGCCAGTGGACGAAGCGTTGTGTCGCGCAGCCCGGGGGAGCGTTGCGCCGGGTTCTGCATGAGCGCATCGACCAGCGCATAGGCGCTCGCGCCGAACTGCCTGCCGCTGCGGATCTTCAGCTCAAGCGCCCGAAGCGGCAGCTGGGTGCGCAGTTGGTCGATATAGAGCAGTTGGCGCCGATTGGCCTCCAGCGGATCCGTCACCAGATAGCGTGACACCAGCGCCGGGTAGGTGCGCCCGATGTCGACCTGACAAATCAGCAATCTGAGATAGTCCGCGCTGAACCACCCGGGTGTCGGGCTGCCGCTCCGCTGCACGACCCTCAACGCACCGGCTGGCTGGCCCGACAGATTTGCCAGGGCGAACTCGGCGACGCTCATGCGCACCGGTTCGACCGCTCCCGCTGCCACCACCTGGCCGCCACTGGGTACTGCGACGGCGACCACATGTTCAATCAGCACGTCTAGATCGGCGATCTGAATGTGCGTGTCCTGCGGGTGGTCGGCCAGCAGCGCGCGCTGCAATTGCTGCTCGGCAAAGGCCAGCAGCGACGGCAGGTCATCGTTGAAGCGCCTGCCACCTGCCTTTGCCTGCGCGTTGGCCAGTGCAATCAGTCGACGGCTGAAATCCTGACGGTCCGTCGGGCTGGCCGTCCGCAACCAGTCGGGCAGCGGGTCCGGGCGCTCTGGCTGGACAACGAGCGGCAGCAGATACGGCGAGATGTCCGTGGCTGCAGCCAGGCGGTGATCGAGGTCGGCAAAATCAATCGCAACTTCACTGGCGCGTTCAACAGCGTGCAGCTGTCGTTCGAGGATTACCTGCGCCAATGCATCGAACAAAGGCCCTTCAGGCTCACGCAGCTCCAGCCTGGCGTCGCTCGGGACAGGCTGTGCAGCCATCAAACCGGACGTCAGTGCAACCAACGAAGAATAATCGCTGAGCCCGGCAGGCTCCCAGGCAAAAAACTGCTCTATGCCACGCCAGAAACCAGTGGCCGTCAGTATTGGCAGCGCTACGTCGTCGCAATGTTCGCCTGCTGCCACACACGGAATGCTTGCCTGGATGACCGCGTCTGCGCCTTCCTCAGTGATGCGCAGCATGAAGTCGCGCTGGGTTTTGTCGGGGAACTCAGCCACCGCCCGCAAAAATGCCCGGCTGTCTTCACTTATCTCCGGTGCGTCGACTGCAGCACTCGAGAGATTGCAAGCAAGCGCGGCCGATACGCACGCCCAGGGGCTAAGCCCATCGGCATTCGCCGTGCCCCAGAATTCGACGAGGGCCCGCTGAAAGTGGTCGCCGAGGCCCAGTGCAACAGCATCCAGCAATGCGTTGAGCTTATCGAAATCAATCGGGGTCGGCACGCCTCCTTCTGCAGCGGGGTTCAGCAGCAGCGTGTTGGCTTCGTTGCGCAGACGTGGCGTTTTACCGCTGCTGATAGCCTGCTGAAGATTACGCAACAGAGATTCGGCACGCCGCTCGCCTTCGGGCGTCGTGCGGGTGATGACACAGATCTCGGGGTCGATTTGAAGATCGGGGAATTGTGCTTGCAGCGCTTTGCGCAGCTGCTTGACCGCTGTTTCACGCAGCGTTGGACGCTGGGTGAAGCGGTCAATGACATCAAGATTGGGGCTCATGTGGAGGTTAACTCGTCCGTGATACGAAAAACTCGGTGTCCTTGGGGACATTGAGTAAAAGTGCGGCGAGTTAACGTGGTTACGGCCTCTGCCCTGGCATAGATAAATATTTTTTTGCGGGCGCCAAGCCGGCATCGGCTTTCGCGCATGGGGCATTCTCATTGCCATCCGCGGTCTTTACACATATCGTTACAAATCTGTAGCGTGCGAGACCAGGCTCGGGCGCTGCGGCAGAGGACGCATAAATACAACGGATCCCCCAGCTAGACAGCTTAAGTGAGTAATTCCAGATGGCCTCAACCACGGGCAAAGGCAAAGCGATCTTTCGCGTTGTCAGCGGCAACTTCCTTGAAATGTTTGACTTCATGGTCTACGGCTTCTATGCCACGGCCATCGCCAAGACCTTCTTCCCCGCCGACAGCGAATTCGCCTCATTGATGCTGTCGCTGGCGACCTTCGGCGCCGGCTTCCTCATGCGCCCTCTGGGTGCCATTTTTCTCGGCGCGTACATCGACCATCACGGTCGCAAGAAAGGCCTGGTCATCACTCTGGCAATGATGGCCATGGGTACGGTGCTGATTGCCTGCGTGCCGGGTTATGCGACCCTGGGCGTTGCCGCACCGATCCTCGTGCTGGTGGGCCGGCTGCTGCAAGGCTTCTCGGCCGGGGTCGAACTGGGTGGCGTTTCGGTGTACCTGGCAGAGATCTCCACGCCCGGTCGCAAGGGTTTTTTCGTGAGCTGGCAGTCGGCAAGCCAACAGGCAGCGGTGGTGTTTGCCGGCCTGCTTGGCGTCGCCCTGAACCACTGGCTGAGCCCGGAAGACATGGGCCAATGGGGCTGGCGCGTGCCGTTCCTGATTGGCTGCCTGATCGTTCCGGCGATTTTCGTGATCCGTCGTTCGCTGGAAGAAACTCCCGAGTTCGAAGCCCGCGCCCAGCATCACCGCCCAAGCCTGGGCGAGGTGGTCAAGTCGATCGGGCAGAACTTCGGCCTGGTGGTTGCTGGCATGGCGCTGGTGGTCATGACCACTGTGTCGTTTTACCTGATCACGGCTTACACCCCGACCTTCGGCAAGAATGAGCTGCACTTGTCTGATCTCGACAGCTTGCTGGTAACGGTCTGCGTCGGCATTTCGAACTTCATCTGGCTGCCCGTGATGGGCGCGCTGTCGGACCGGATCGGGCGCAAGCCGCTGCTGCTGGCGGCGACCATCCTGGCGATTATCACGGCATACCCTGCCCTGTCCTGGCTGACCGCCAACCCAAGCTTTGCCAATCTGTTGATGGTCGAGCTGTGGTTGTCTTTCCTGTATGGCTCCTACAACGGCGCCATGGTGGTTTCGCTGACCGAAATCATGCCGGTTGAAGTGCGCACAACTGGCTTCTCCCTGGCCTACAGCCTGGCGACGGCGACGTTCGGTGGCTTCACCCCGGCAGCCTGTACCTATCTCATTCACGTGCTGGACAACAAAGCGGCTCCAGGCATCTGGCTGAGCGGCGCGGCCGTACTGGGTCTGGTTGCCACATTGGTGCTGTTCCGCAAGGGCCAGACGCGGATTCAGGGTGTGACGGCAGTCGGCTGATCGCCGAGAGCTTTAAGCTCTAAGCTGCAAGCTGCAAGTAAAACAAAAACGCCCCGAACTTGTCGGGGCGTTTTTATTTGTTGCTTGCAGCTTGCGGCTGACCGCTTGCAGCTTGCAGCTGCTTCAACCTACTTCGGGAAGGCTGGCGGGTTGACGCCGGTCATTTCTTCCATGACGCGGACCACCTGGCAGCTGTAGCCGAATTCGTTGTCGTACCAGACGTACAGCACAACGCGGTTGTCCATTGCGATGGTTGCTTCCGCATCCACCACGCCAGCGTAGCGCGAGCCGACGAAGTCGGTGGAAACCACTTCCAGCGAATTGACGAAGTCGATCTGCTTGTGCAGATCCGAATACAGCGCGGTGTGGCGCAGGTATTCGTTCATCTCTTCACGGGTGGTGGCCGTTCCCAGGTTCAGGTTCAGGATAGCCATCGACACGTTGGGCGTCGGCACACGGATCGCGTTGCCGGTCAGTTTGCCAGCCAGCTCAGGCAATGCCTTGGCCGCTGCCGTTGCCGCGCCGGTTTCGGTGATGACCATGTTCAGCGCAGCGCTGCGGCCACGGCGATCGCCTTTGTGGAAGTTGTCGATCAGGTTCTGGTCGTTGGTGTACGAATGAACCGTTTCGACGTGCCCGTTGACGATGCCAAACTTGTCGTTGACCGCCTTGAGCACAGGCACGATGGCGTTGGTGGTGCACGACGCCGCAGAGATGATCTTGTCGTCAGCAGTGATCTGCTGATGGTTGATGCCATGAACGATGTTCTTCAGCTTGCCCTTGCCCGGCGCGGTCAGGACCACGCGGTCGATGCCCGGGCACTGCAGATGCTGGCCCAGGCCGTCGGCATCACGCCACACACCGGTGTTGTCGACCAGAAGCGCGTCCTTGATGCCGTACTGGGTGTAATCCACCTCGGCCGGGTTCTTGGCGTAGATCACCTGAATCAGATTGCCGTTGGCGCAAATGGTGTTGTTGGCTTCATCGATGGTGATGGTGCCGTCGAAAGGCCCGTGTACCGAATCGCGACGCAGCAGACTGGCGCGCTTGACCAGATCGTTCTCTGCCCCTTTGCGGACCACGATGGCACGCAGACGCAGGCCATCGCCGCCACCGGTTTTCTCGATCAGGATGCGCGCCAGCAGACGGCCGATGCGACCGAAGCCGTACAGCACGACGTCGGTGCCCTTGCGTTCGCCGGAGTGCTGCTGACCGACGATGTCGGCCATTTCTTCGCGGACGAACTGCTCGGCGGAGCGGCCATTGCCCTCGGCCTTGAATTTGACGGCCAGCTTGCCCAGGTCAACCGAGGCGGCGCCCAGTTTGAGCTCGCTCATGGCTTTGACGAGGGGGAACGTCTCGTGGACGGACAACTCGGTAGCGTCAGCCTGACGGTGACGGGCAAAGCGGTGGGCTTTGAGAATCGCGATGACGGAACGGTTAATCAGGCTGCGGCCATAGATCGAACTCACCACATTATTGTTGCGGTAGAGCTGACCGATAAGCGGGATCATCGCCTCGGCAAGGGCTTCACGATCAATCCATTCACCAAGACACTGGTCGGGCTTCTGAGTCACGGGAACCTTCCACATGTAGGGGCTGAAAAAAGGGACTACATTATGCACAGGCCTTTGTTTATGAGCAATCCAGAGTTTTCCGACTGTGGAGCACTACATAATTGCGAGCGCACAAAACTGACAGCGTCTCTGCGGATTAGTTACACTCCCCGGCTTTGCCGCAACGCCTGGAGCTTTAACTTCCGTGCCCGTTCTGCGCCTCCCGAATCTGCCTGCCGCTGCAGGCAAACAACACTGGGGTAATCTGCCCGGTGCCGCCCTCAGTCTCGCCATTGCCGAGGCTGCCAGCGCCGCGAAACGCTTCACCCTGTTGCTCACCGCAGACAGCCAGAGCGCCGAGCGACTGGAGCAGGAGCTGAAGTTCTTTGCGCCCGATCTACCGGTCCTGCACTTCCCCGATTGGGAAACCCTGCCTTACGACCTGTTCTCGCCGCATCAGGACATCATCTCCCAGCGCATCGCCAGCCTTTACCGGCTACCGGAGCTGGTGCACGGCGTGCTGGTGGTGCCGATCACCACCGCACTGCACCGGCTGGCACCCACGAGCTTCCTGCTGGGCAGCAGCCTGGTTTTGGACGTGGGCCAGAAGCTTGACGTCGAAGCCATGCGCACCCGCCTTGAAGCCAGCGGCTATCGCTATGTCGACACGGTGTACGAGCACGGCGAATTCACCGTTCGTGGCGCGCTGATCGATCTGTTTCCGATGGGCAGCAAACTGCCTTACCGCATCGACCTGTTCGATGACGAAATCGAAACACTGCGCACCTTCGAACCTGAGACCCAGCGTTCCATCGACAAGGTCGATTCGGTGCGCCTGCTGCCGGCGAAAGAGTTCCCCCTGCAGAAGGAGGCCGTCACCCGCTTCAAGGCGCGGTTCCGCGAGCGCTTCGACGTTGATTTCCGCCGCAGCCCGATCTTTCAGGACTTGAACAGCGGCATTACGCCGGCTGGTATCGAGTACTACATCCCGTTGTTCTTCGAAGAAACCTCCACCCTGTTCGACTACCTGCCGCAGGACACCCAGGTGTTTTCCCTGCCGGGCATCGAAGCGGCGGCTGAAACGTTCTGGAAGGATGTGCGCAACCGGTACGAAGAACGCCGGGTCGATCCCGAACGCCCGTTGCTGCCACCGGCCGAGCTGTTCCTGCCGGTCGATGACTGTTTCGCGCGGCTGAAGAGCTGGCCGCGCGTGGTGGTCAGTCAGGACGACGTCGACAGCGGCGTCGGCCGCGAACGTTTCCAGGCGCAGCCGCTGCCTGACCTGGCCATCGAAGCCAAGGCCAGTCAGCCGCTGGCCGCGTTATCGGGCTTCCTCAGCGAGTTTCCCGGCCGGGTGCTGTTCACCGCCGAATCCGCCGGGCGCCGGGAAGTGCTGCTGGAATTGCTCGAACGCCTGAAGCTGCGCCCCAAAACCCTGGACAGTTGGCAGGAGTTCGTCGACAGCAAGGAGCGTCTGGCGATCACCATCGCACCGCTGGACGAAGGTCTGGTGCTGGACGAGCCCGCTCTGGCGCTGGTTGCCGAGAGCCCGCTGTTCGGTCAGCGGGTCATGCAGCGTCGCCGCCGTGACAAGCGCGCCGACAGCCATGCCAGCGATGCGGTCATCAAGAACCTTGCCGAGCTGCGCGAAGGCGCGCCGGTGGTGCACATTGACCACGGGGTCGGCCGTTATCTCGGGCTGGCCACGCTTGAAGTCGAAAACCAGGTCGCCGAGTTCCTCATGCTGGCCTACGCCGAGGACGCCAAGCTCTATGTGCCGGTGACCAACCTGCACCTGATCGCCCGCTACACCGGCAGCGATGACGAGCTGGCTCCCTTGCATCGCCTGGGTTCCGAGGCCTGGCAGAAAGCCAAGCGCAAGGCCGCCGAACAGGTGCGCGACGTTGCCGCCGAGCTGCTCGACATCTACGCCCGCCGCGCCGCCCGCGAAGGCTACGCGTTCGCCGATCCGAAGCTGGATTATGAAACCTTCAGCGCCGGCTTCCCTTTTGAAGAAACCCCCGATCAACAGACCACCATTGAGGCCGTGCGCGCCGACATGCTTGCGCCCAAGCCCATGGACCGCCTGGTCTGCGGCGATGTCGGCTTTGGCAAGACCGAAGTGGCCATGCGCGCGGCATTCATTGCGGTACACGGTGGTCGGCAAGTGGCGATCCTGGTGCCGACCACCCTCCTCGCCCAGCAGCACTACAACAGTTTCCGCGACCGCTTCGCCGACTGGCCGGTGACGGTCGAGGTGATGAGCCGCTTCAAATCGGCGAAGGAAATCAACGCCGCCGTGGCTGATCTGGCCGAGGGCAAAATCGACATCGTCATCGGTACGCACAAGTTGCTGCAGGACGACGTCAAGATCAAAAACCTGGGGCTGGTGATCATCGACGAAGAGCACCGCTTCGGGGTGCGTCAGAAGGAGCAGCTCAAGGCCCTGCGCAGCGAGGTCGACATCCTGACGCTGACCGCCACGCCGATCCCGCGCACTCTGAACATGGCCGTGGCAGGTATGCGCGACCTGTCGATCATCGCCACGCCACCCGCGCGTCGTCTGTCGGTGCGCACCTTCGTCATGGAGCAGAACAAGCCGACCGTCAAAGAGGCGTTGCTGCGTGAGCTGCTGCGCGGCGGTCAGGTCTACTACCTGCACAATGACGTGAAGACCATCGAGAAATGCGCGGCCGATCTGGCCGAACTGGTGCCCGAAGCACGTATCGGCATTGGCCACGGGCAGATGCATGAACGTGACCTCGAACAGGTCATGAGCGACTTCTACCACAAGCGCTTCAACGTGCTGATTGCCTCGACCATCATCGAAACCGGCATCGACGTGCCAAGCGCCAACACCATCATCATCGAGCGCGCCGACAAGTTCGGTCTGGCCCAGCTGCACCAGTTGCGCGGCCGGGTCGGACGCAGTCACCACCAGGCCTACGCCTACCTGCTGACGCCGCCGCGCAAACAGATCACCCCGGATGCCGAGAAGCGCCTGGAGGCGATTGCCAACACTCAAGACCTGGGCGCCGGCTTTGTGCTTGCCACCAATGACCTGGAAATCCGTGGCGCCGGCGAGCTGTTGGGCGAAGGCCAGAGCGGGCAGATTCAGGCGGTGGGTTTCACGCTGTACATGGAAATGCTCGAGCGTGCGGTCAAGTCGATCCGCAAGGGTGAGCAGCCGAACCTCGACCAGCCCCTGGGCGGCGGCCCCGAGGTGAATCTGCGCGTACCGGGGCTGATCCCGGAAGACTATCTGCCCGATGTGCATGCGCGGCTGATCCTGTACAAGCGCATCGCCAACGCCGCTGACGAAGACGGCCTCAAGGACCTTCAGGTGGAAATGATCGACCGTTTCGGCCTGTTGCCGGAACCGACCAAGAACCTGGTGCGCCTGACGTCCCTCAAGCTGAAAGCCGAGCAGCTAGGCATCAAGAAAGTCGACGCTGGCCCTCAAGGGGGCCGCATCGAGTTTGCAGCCGATACACCCGTGGACCCGTTGACGTTGATCAAACTGATCCAGGGCCAGCCCAAGCGTTACAAGTTCGAGGGCGCCACGCTGTTCAAATTCATGGTGCCGATGGAGCGTCCCGAGGAACGCTTCACGACGCTGGAGGCGCTGTTCGAACGCCTGACCCCGCAGTCTTCCAAAAAACCGGTTTAAGGATTCACCATGCGTCTGTTCCGCTCGCTCGCCCTGTTGCTGGTGCTGTTTGCCCCGTTGGCCTTCGCCGATGGCGCCTATCAGGTGGAGTTGATCCTGTTCCGCCAGAATGGCGAGCCGGCGGCTACCAATCAGCCCGCACCCGAAGACTGGGCAGCCGGGGCGCAGCGGTTGGGTGCGGACAACCAGACGCCCACGGCGCTGGACAGTCTGGTGAACAAGCTGGGGGCCAGCGACGGTTATACGGTCCTTCTGCACAAGGCATGGCAGCAAGACCTCAGCGCGACGCCGAGCAAAGTGGCGATCAGTGACGGTCAGGAGCAATTTGGCCACTTTCCCATCGAAGGCACGGTCAGCCTGGGCCTGGCGCGCTTTACCGACATCGACGCCAACTTCTGGGTCAACCAGCTGGACAGCCACGGGGTGCTGGTGACCAGCGAGCGCATGCGCCAGGCCACTCGTGTCAGAAACGGAGAACTGACCTACATGGACAACGGAAGCCTGGCCATGCTGATCAAGGTTTCTCCCGTTCAGCCTCCTCGTTGACGCGGGGCTAGACGTGGCATCTCTTCTCGAAAAAGCCCTGGCCTTGCCATGGGAACCGCTGTTCAAGGCGCAGAGCGTCGAGCGCGGCCTCGAATACACGCGGCAGAAACGCGTCATGCTCGAACACCTGAGCGGCGACGTCGTGCGTACGGTGTGCCGGGGGTCGAATCTGGAAATCTACACCCAGACGCTGCTGTTCAAAGACCCCGAGCGCACGCGTAACTTTATCGTCGGCAAATGCACCTGCCCGGTGAGGAACAACTGCAAGCATTGCGCGGCCGCGCTGTTTTTCCTGCAGGACCCGGAGAACAACGCCGGGATTCTTTCGGCCGTTGACAATCAGTCGGCGGCGCGCAGACCCACGGTCGAGGCAAAACCCAAACTGCCCGAGCGCCTGGAGAAGAACATCAAGCCCGAGCCGCGGCTGATCCTCGCCAGCTTCGAGTACAGCGCCTACGAGCCGCGCAATGGCAAGATGCAGCGGCACATTCAACACCGCGCTGCCCTGGCATTCCGCTATCGCGAATCCTACGTCAGCGGCGTACCGGCACCGGGCCGTGGCGGGGACATTCTCTGGCACCTGCCGGACGAAACGCTGCGCATGCGTCGCCATCCGGAGCGTGAAGGCGAGTATCGCAAGCAGCTTCAGGAGCTGGGGTTCCGCATCGCAACGCGGCAGAGCAAGGCATTGCCCGACAGCGCTGGCGAGATGTTCGAGCTGCCCACTGATCGTGCCTGGCTGAGTTTCATCCTCGACGACTTGCCGCGGCTGCGCGCCGAGGGCTGGCAGATCGAGATGAGCGAAGATTTCGGTTTTGATGTCACGCCGGTGGACGACTGGTACGCCACTGTCACCGACGAGCCCGAGCGCGACTGGTTCGATCTGGAGCTGGGCATCATCGTCAACGGCGAGCGGCTGAGCCTGCTGCCGATCCTGATTAACCTGCTGCGCACCCATCCTGAACTGATGACCGCCAGCGGCATCGCCAAGCGCCGCGACGACGAGCAACTGCTGGTGCAGCTCAACCATTTCACCCAGCGCGGCGGCGTGCCGATTCAGGTCGCCCTGCCCTACGGTCGGCTGAAGCCGGTGCTGGCGACGCTTGGTGACTTTTATTGGCGTGAAGACGGCAACAACGCGATCCGCCTGAACACCGCTGACGCTGCAAGGCTGATGCAGCTCGATGACCTGCCGCTGATCTGGCAAGGCGGTGATCGGCTGCGCCAGTTCTCCGAACGGCTGGTGAACATCAAGGATGCCCGAGGTGAGGCGCCCCAGGGCCTTAACGCGACGTTGCGACCCTATCAGCTTGAAGGCCTGAGCTGGATGCAGGCGCTGCGCGAACTGGAGGTCGGCGGCGTGCTCGCCGATGACATGGGGCTGGGCAAGACACTGCAGACCCTGGCGCATCTGCTGGTGGAAAAGCAGGCCGGACGCCTTGATCGCCCTGCGCTGGTGGTAATGCCCACCAGCCTGATTCCCAATTGGATGGACGAAGCGAAGCATTTTACCCCGCAGCTCAAGGTACTGGCCCTGTTCGGGACCCAGCGCCATCAGGATTTCAAACACCTGCAGGATTACGACCTGATTCTGACCACCTATGCCCTGCTGCCGCGGGACGTGGAAGTCCTCAGCCAGCAGTTGCTGCATGTGTTGGTGCTCGACGAAGCGCAATACATCAAGAACCCCAACAGCAAAGCGGCGCAGGCGGCGCGTCAGCTGAACGCCCGTCAGCGCCTCTGCCTGAGCGGCACGCCGCTGGAAAACCACTTGGGCGAGCTGTGGTCGTTGTTCCATTTCCTGATGCCCGGCTGGCTGGGCGATGCCAAGCAGTTCAACAGCAACTACCGCAACCCGATCGAGAAGTTTGGCAATGAACAGCGCCTGGAGCACCTCAACGCGCGGATCAAGCCGTTTCTGCTGCGTCGGACCAAGGAACAGGTGGCGACCGAGTTGCCGCCCAAGACCGAGATCGTCCACTGGGTCGAGCTCAACGATGCCCAGCGCGACGTGTACGAAACCATGCGTCTGGCGATGGACAAGAAGGTCCGCGACGAAATTACCCTCAAGGGCGTGGGGCGTAGCCAGATCATCATCCTCGAGGCGTTGCTCAAGCTGCGTCAGGTCTGCTGTGACTTGCGGTTGGTGAAGAGCGCACCGCTCGGCCCGCGCCAGTCGAGCTCGGGCAAGCTCGACAGCCTGATGGAGATGCTGGAAGAGCTGTTTGCCGAAAACCGCAAGATCCTGCTGTTTTCGCAGTTCACTTCGATGCTGGAGTTAATCGAAGCGGAACTCAAACAGCGCGGGATTGCTTACTCCCTGCTGACCGGCAAGACCAAGGACCGGCGTGTCCCGGTGCAGGATTTCCAGAACGGCAAGCACTCGATCTTCCTGATCAGTCTGAAAGCGGGTGGTACCGGCCTGAACCTGACGGCGGCCGACACGGTGATTCACTACGACCCTTGGTGGAACCCTGCGGCAGAGAATCAGGCCACCGACCGTGCGTACCGAATCGGTCAGGACAAGCCGGTTTTCGTCTACAAGATGATCGCCCGTGGCACGGTGGAGGAGAAAATCCAGCACCTGCAGCAGGAAAAGTCTGCGTTGGCAGCCGGTGTGCTCGATGGCCGCACGGCCGGCGACTGGAAGCTGCAGGACGATGACATCGCCGCGCTGTTCGCGCCGTTGCCCGCGGCGCCGAAGAAGGCGAAGCGGTAAGGCGAAGCTGGCTGCGACGCGAATCTACAGGAGCCGGCTTGCAGGCGAACCGCGATGACACCGCAACGCTGAGGGTGACTGGCATGACGCGTTCGCCAGCAAGCCGGCTCCTACGAATGGAGGTGTGTCAGCTACCGTGAGGGTGAATGGCATGACGCGTTCGCCAGCGAGCCGGCTCCTACAGATGGAGGTGTGTTAGCTACGGCGAGGTTGAACGGCTTGACGCGTTCGCCAAGCCGGCGAACGCGGTGGGTCAGGTTGGGCGATATCGCGGGCTGGTATTTTTCGCGGGCAAGCGCGCTCCTACAACAGATCCAGGCCGCCCAAGGAATCTGCGGCATATAGAAACCTGCGGCCTACACGAATCTGTAGGAGCCGGCTTGCTGGCGAACCGCGATAGCACCGCAACGGCGGGGGTGACTGGCTTGACGCGTTCGCCAGCGAGCCGGCTCCTACAGATGAAGGTGTGTCAGCTGCGGCGAGGGTGACTGTCCGCCGGGTTCGCCAGCAAGCCGGCTCCTACGAATGGAGGTGTGTCAGCTACGGCGAGGGTGAATGGAATGACGTATTCGCCAGCAAGCCGGCGATCATCCGGCGGGTGTATCCGGCTTCAACCGGCGGCGCGGGCTTCGTCTTCCGCCCATTTCACGTAGCACACCACCACAGGCATTTCGTGCTCGGCGCAGAAATCGATCCAGCGCAGCTGGTTGTCCTGCAGCCGATCGCCCGGGCCTTTGACTTCGATCATCCGATAGCGGCGTTGCTCGGGGTAGAACTGGATGAGGTCGGGCATGCCGGTGCGGTTGGCCTTGATGTCTTGCAACAGACGTCGGAACCAACGTTTGAGGTGCTGCGCCGGCAAGCAGTGCAGCGCCTGATCCAGCAGTTCCGGGGTCAAGGTGCCCCAAAAAACAAAGGGCGATTGCAGGCCAAACTTCCTCGCATAGGTATCACGGATCGCTGCTTCGTAACCTTGATCGTCGAGCTTCGCCAGGCATTGATCGAACAAGGCCGCGCGCCGCTGGTAGAAATCCGGACTGTAAAGATCACTCGGCGCGCTGTGGAAGGGATGAAAAAACGCTCCCGGCAGCGGTGCAAAGATGGCCGGCCAACAGAGCAGCCCGAACAATGAATTGACCAGCGCGTTCTCGACGTAATGCACCTCGCTGCCCTCTTCCGAAAGGTGCTGCTGGATCAGCCGTTCAACGCTGTGATCCGGGAGTGGCAACACGCTCAAGTCGAGCCGGCTGACGGTGCGTTTGGCTCTTTTTTGCACGCTGCCCTCGCCCAACTTGCGTTTCAGGCGAGGTTCGATCCGCAACAGATGCTGGGTTTCCTCATCGTTTTCGGGGGCCGACCGCGCGTTGAGCAACAACGTTATCGCTTCGCTGAACTGCTCGCTGCGCTCCAATACGCGAATACGGCGCACTCGGGCGCCGGGGTAGCTGGACTGGGCATAGACACTGAGCGCCAGGGGCCAGTCCTGCTCGCGCTCGGCCTGATGTCCGATCTTGAACAACAGCTTGGCACGCCGCATGGCCAGCCAGGGATTGTCGGTCTGAACCGCCAGGGCCTGTTCGGCCAGCTCCGCCAGCGGCAGCCCCGCATCCAGCGCCTGACGGCAAGTGTGCAGGTGCACGCAGATGTCGATGTCAGCGCGCTGGGTGATGCCGCGGGACTCGACTGAAAACTCTACTTTTTCGTAGCGATAAATGCCCAGGTCCGCCAGGACAAACTCCGACCACTCCTGATAGAGATTGCCGAAATACAGCAAGCGAAGCCGATCACACAGCGGCATCACCTGAAGCGCAAAGACCACTTCCTCGAACCCGGCAAACCATTCTTCCAGTCGTTGAGGCGACTCATACAGGGGCAGCAGGCGCTGCAACAGGTCGGACTTTTTCTCGGCGCTTTTGACGCCATGGGCCTTGAAGCACTGGCCCAGTTCGTCTTTGCGCAACAAAGCGAACAACGCGTGCAGATCAAGCGGCGGCTGACCGTCGACCCAACCGGACGCCAGCAACGGAGCGGCAGCGAGCCGGACATCGCCAATCTCGGCGTAATCGAGTTTGCTGGCCCGAAACAGCGTGCCCTTGCGCATGACCATTCGCACCAACAGGGCCTGAGCCGGCTGCGGCAGCCGCGCAAAGTCGTTGATAAACCCACGCTCGTCATCATCAAGCAGGTCGTCGTAGCGCTGGGCGATCCAGTTCAGCACCTGGCGGAAGTTTTCCAGGTAGTAAAAGGGATTGTCGAGGGGAGAAATACTCACAGCAAGGTCACGTAGAGGCGGCCGAGAAAGAGACACAGGATACTGGTTATCCGTACAGATTCCAGCCCTGCCCGCCGCAGGAGGCCGGCAGCCCGATCAACGGCGGCGCTGAGCAGTTAGACTTCGCCTACCCATTTTTGAGGAGGCAGCCATGCCAGTGCCCGAACAACCCCTGGTTTACCTCGCCGGTTTCGACGTGTTTCGCGCTGATGCCGTCGAACACGGTCGCTACCTGAAAAGCCTGTGTGAGCAGCACGGCCTGCAGGGTCTTTATCCCTTCGACAACGAGGTGCCGTCCGGGCTGAGGCCTGATGAAACGGCTGCGATCATCTGCAGCGCCAACATGGCGATGATCAGAAGATGCGATGCGTTACTGGCTAATCTGAACGTATTCCGGGGTGCCGAGCCGGATTCAGGCACGGTTTTCGAGGTGGGCATGGCCGTGGCGTTGGGCAAGCCGGTCTGGGTTTACTTTGAGGGCAGCGGGTCGCTGCGCGAGCAGATCGCCCATGACGCAGAGGGGTTCGATGCGCAGGGGTTCCAGGTGGAGGATTTCGGTCTGCCGCGCAACTTGATGCTGGCCTGCACCTGGACCGGCAGCAGCGCGACGCCAGAACAAGCGATTGCAGCGCTGGCTGCGTTTATGGCTGACGAGCGCAACATCCTGTAGAAGCGCGCTTGCCCGCGAAGACGGTGTGTCAGTTACGCATGTTTAGCTGACACGAAGCTTTCGCGGGCAAGCGCGGTTCCACAGTTGTCTGCGGCAACCGCTGGCTGCATAGCGCGTAGTCCTGCGCATTCAAAATGCAATAACAGTGGGCGCGAGCCTGACTAGCTCAGGTTGGCCGACCCGATGTCCAGCTTGTCGGCGTCGGCGAAGCCGTCCAGGTCGAGCTCGGTCAGATCAAGCTCGCCCTCGGGGTCGCGGTCCTCGTCTGAGTCGGCGTCATTGAGCGGCGATTGATCACCGCCGTGATGCAAGTCATCGTCACTCGCAGCATAAGGTCCAACGGGTGTTCCAAGCTGGCTGTGTGGTTTCGGCATCTTGCTGCTCCGTGGGTAAAGGGTCTCTGCGCAGGCTAACCCAGCTGACCGCAGAAAAGCACGGCTCGGGGCATTGTTCAGGACCAATTGAGGAACGAGCCGCCGTCATCGCGCAGCATCTGCACCATGGCGTGGGCGGCGGGCGACAGGTAGCCCTCGCGGCGCAACATCACGCAGATCGTCCTTGCCATGGTGGTCTGCTCCAGCATTACCTCACGCAGGTCCTGCATGTTTTTGCCGAACTCGAGGGTTTCCCTGGCAATAAAACTCAGCAGGCTGGTCTGAGCGATGAGACGCGGCAGCAGCGAGATGGAATTGGCTTCAATCTGCACCTCCGGCAACGGCAAATCATGACGGGCAAAGGCGTCGTCGACCCAGATGCGTGAGGACACCCCGGCCGGCGGCAACACCCAGCGGTAGCGGCACAGATCTTTCATCTCAAACGGTGCCTTGAAGATGGGATGGTTTCGGCTGGCAATCACCACCGCCTCGTCCGTGAGAATCGGGTAAAACGTGAACTCCTCCTCGGCGCTGCGCTGGGCGCAAATGATCATGTCCAGATGCCCGGAGCGCAGTTGCTCGCGCAGCATGTCGTCCTGGCCGATGACCAGCTTCAGTGTGACCTGCGGCGAGCGCTTGAGCAGCGTATTGGTCAACTCCGGCAACAGGTATTCGGCCATGGTCGCCGCACAGCCCAGACGGATATCGCCTACCGCGCCACTGGCAAAATCGCGCACCTCACGCTGGGTCTGGGCGATGCTTTGCTGCAGCACCTTGCCCCGGGCCTGCAACAACTCGCCGACCGGCGTCAGTTTGATTCTGCGGCCATCGCGCTGAAACAGCTTGGTCCCGAAGGACTCCTCCAGTCGCTGAATGCTCTTGGTCAACGCCGGCTGGCTGCGATTGAGTCTTTCCGCTGCGCGCCCCAGATGACCAAGCTCGGCGATGGTTTCGAAGTAGGTGAGGTCACGCAGGTCCATATATCAACCAAAGTTATCGATTCATGATTATTAGAAAATAGACTTGATCGATTCACCTGTCGATACTTCGGCTCATTGGAACTGCACCCGGCACGGAAGCACCGCTCAGGACTGTCCTTTCAGGAAAAGCCAATGCTCTGGAGATCCGCGTTGCCCCGCCCCGCCTCGTTCGCCCTCGCCCAACAACCAGCGCTCATTCAATGGTTGCTGCTCATTCTGATGGCCGGGAGCGCCGGCCAGCTGTTCAAGTACTTCAACGTCCCCGCCGCGCTGTTTCTCGGCCCGATGCTGGTGGCGATCGGCTTCGGCGTGGCCGGGGCCAGCATTCGCTTGAACAAGCATGTGTTTCGTCTTGGGCAGGGCACGGTGGGCGTGCTGGTTGCCCACTCCATGACACTGGGCGTTCTGCTCACCGCGATGGAGTCCTGGCACGTCATGGTGTTTGCCACGGTGCTCACCGTTGCGTTAAGCGCGGTGGTGGGGATCGCCATGGCCCGCTGGGGCGGCATCCAAAGCAGCACCGCTGCGTGGGGCACTTCGCCGGGCGCGGCGTCTGCCATGGTCGCGATGTCCGAGGACTATGGCGCGGACTCCCGGGTGGTGGCGACCATGCAGTACGTACGAGTGGTGTGCGTGGTGATGGTCGGTGCGCTGGTCAGCCGGTTGATCGGCGCCGACGCCGGCGGCTCGGAGGCCCACAGCACCGAGGCGCTGCTGCACGGCATGAACCTGCTGAACCTCGGTTTGAGCCTGCTGGTGATCGCGGTCGGCGTAACACTTGGCAGTCGCTTGCCTGCCGGCGCCTTGCTCGTACCTTTGCTGCTCGGCGGCGCGCTGCAATTGAGCGGCCTGCTGCAGATCACCCTGCCCACCTGGTTGCTGGCCATTGCCTACGGCGCGATTGGCAGCTACATCGGCTTGCGCTTTGATCGCATCACCATCAACTACGTCTGGCGACGGCTGCCCGCGATGATTGCCGGTGCGCTGGTGCTGATTCTGTTGTGCGCACTGTCGGCCTGGGTCATCGCCGAGATGATGGGCAAGGATTTCCTCTCGGTGTATCTGGCCACCAGTCCGGGCGGGCTGGACGCGATGGCGATCATCGCCATCGATACTCACTCGGACGTGGGCTTTGTGCTGGCCATGCAGACATTGCGGTTGTTCGGGGTGATTGTCAGCGGCGCGTATATCGCCCGGCAGGTTATCCGGGTCTCGCAGCGATTTCCCTGAGCGTGCCATCAGGCCTTGTGACGGGTCTGGCGTCCGGATTGAATCTTCGGCACACCTGCGCCCTCCAACGCTTCACACGCATTGGAGGAGAACGCGATGGCCACGCTGAAAATCGCCACGTTCAATATCAACGGCATTCGCGCGCGTTTGCCGATTCTGCTGCAGTGGCTGGAAACCGAAAAACCCGACATTGTTTGCCTGCAGGAGCTGAAAGCGGCCGACTCGGCCTTCCCCGCGGATGACATTCGCAACGCCGGCTATGGGGTGATCTGGCAGGGGGAACCGTCCTGGAACGGCGTAGCCATTCTTTCCCGTGACAGTGACCCACTGGAGATCCGCCGGGGTTTGCCCGGGAATGAAAAAGACAGCCACAGCCGTTATCTGGAAGCAGCGGTTCAGGGCGTGATCGTCGGCTGCCTCTACCTGCCCAATGGCAACCCTCAGCCGGGGCCGAAGTTCGACTACAAACTGGATTGGTTCGAGCACTTGATCAAGCACGCCGATTCCTTGCTTAACAGCGAGCATCCCGTGGTGCTGGCCGGTGACTATAATGTCATTCCCACCGACGAGGACATCTACAACACCCGCTCATGGCTCAAGGATGCGCTGCTGCAACCGGAAAGCCGGGAATGCTTTCAGCGGCTTCTCGACCAAGGCTGGACCGACGCCTTGCGCGCGAAATTCCCGGACGAGCGGATCTACACGTTCTGGGACTATTTCCGCAATCACTGGAAGACCAACTCAGGCTTGCGCATCGACCATCTGCTGCTGAGCAAGGGCCTGAAGCCCAAGCTCAAAAACGCCGGCGTGGACCGCTGGGTCCGTGACCTGCCCCACGCCAGCGACCATGCGCCGACGTGGATCGAGCTGAAGGTTTAATGGGGGCGTGCGGACTGAGCAACAACCCATGATCTGTGGGAGCCAGCTTGTCGGCGAATTGCGGCGGGTCAGGCGCGATCAATGCCACGGGCACCATGCATTCGCGAGCAAGCTCACTCCTACAGCGACCGCGCCCGTTCAAGCGCATCGCCGTCGCCTGAAGAGCCGGTTCGCCAGCAAGCCGGCTCCTTTAGCTTCGGTGCGCGTGAGCAACAGCGTTTTTGTGACCAACGCGCAACACCAGGCCGCCGCAAAAACCTGTAGGAGCGCGCTTGCCCGCGAAAGATCATGACCCTCGACACAACACCAACCTGACCCACCGCTGTTCGCGGGCAAGCGCGCTCCTACAGCGGAATTTCGGCAATCCGGACCCTTCGCGGCGGGCACGGCCTTGTAGGAGCCGGCTTGCTGGCGAACGCGACCGGGCAGAAGCATCGCCTTTTTCTGGCAGAGCCGGTTCGCCAGCAAGCCGGCTCCTACAGTGGTTTTCGACCATGCGGATCAGGTGTGCGGATGCCGTTCCGCGAATGGGGGTTTAACCAACCCCGACATCTTGCGGCAGGCAAAGGCCTTGCAGGGCCAATGCCTTTACGACCTGTTCGCCAACGCCGTCGCCAGGCTCTGTTCCAATGGCAAGACCGGCAACAGGGTCGCCTGGTAGGCGTGGTAGAGGTCCGGTTTGCCGGGCCAGATGTCGGCGCTGGGTTGGTTCTGCGGGTTCAATTCATGGCGCCAGCTGCCGTTCTCACGATCAATGAACAGCGTTTCGTTGAATTCCCAGAACGTGCGATACCAGTCCTCGTAACCTTGCTCATGAGTGCGTTGCAGCAGCGCGGCGGCGGCTGCGGCGGCTTCGGCGTGGGTCCAGTGCAGGCGGTGACGGACCACCGGACGATTCTCCCAGTCGAGGGTGTAAACGATGCCCGGTGCGCCGTCGACGTCCCAGCCAAAGCGGCAGGCGTTTTCGAATAATCCGCGGGCGTCATCCAGCAGCCAGGCCGGCGCATCAAGGCCGGCTTTGCGTCGCGCGGCCTCCAGGTGCAACACCAGTCGCGCCCACTCGAAGGCATGACCGGGCGTGGTGCCATAGGGCCGGAAACCATCGTCGGGCTTGTCGACGTTGTAGTCCCGGACGGGTTGCCATTGCAGGGTGAAGTGCTCGATTACCTGATGCTGGTTGCCGGCGGCATGCTGGTGGATGACCCGCTCGACGATGCTCAGCGCCCGGTCCAGCCAGCGGGCATCGCCAGTGACATCGGCCAGGGCGAGAAAGGCTTCGGTGCTGTGCATGTTGCTGTTGGCACCGCGGTAGTGTTCTTCGTGGCTCCAGTCACGGTCGAACGACTCGCGCATGGCGCCTTCTTCCTCGCTCCAGAAGCGCGTCGTAATCACGTGAATGGCCTGCTCCAGCAGCGCCTGAGCGCCCGGGCGGCGTGCGACCACCGCCGAGCTGGCCGCCAGCGCGACAAAGGCGTGCAGGTAAGCAGCCTTGCCTTTGTCGGCGCTGTGCTCCAGGGGCTTGTCGAACCAGCCGCCATGCTCGGCATCACGCAATGGCCCGCTCAGCGCCACGATGCCGTGATCGACCAGCGCGGCGCAACCGGGAATGCCGTTGATATGCGCCATGGCGAAACTGTGGGTCATGCGTGCGGTGTTCATGGTCTCAGCCACGGCATCTGCGGCAAGGCGACCATGGTCGTCCAGATTGCCGAAACCCTGCGGCAGCCTGGCAGCCTTGGCAAACATCAACAGCCGATCGCCCTCCTGCGCAAGCCAGGCCTTGTGGCCCGGGGAGCGCAGCCAGCCGCTGAAATCGCGATTCACATCATCCATTGCCCTTCACCTGTGTCGTCGGCAGGTTCGGCCCGCCAGGAATTATTAGTCGTGGCGAATGATGCAAGCCGAGGGCCGTCACAGGCAAGTGAATGAGGTGAAAGGGTGTAGTCTGGAGGGCCGGCTTTAGCGGGGAAGACGTCATGCGTCACACTGCAACACCGAGGGTGCTCAAACCGGCCTCTTCCCGGCTAAAGCCGGTCCCACTCGCGCAGCATTACGGCGTGGGACCGGCTCTGGCCAGCCACTCGCGCAGCATTACGGCGTGGGACCGGCTCTGGCCAGCCACTCACACAGCGTTGCGTGTGGGACCGGCTTTAGCCGGGAAGCTGTGTTGAAACCAGGGTCAGACGCGGAAACGGGTGACGACCTGATTCAGTTCTGCCGCCAGCCGTGACAGCTCGTTGCTTGACGCACTGATCTGGTTTGCGCCGGACGACGACTGCATCGACAGGTCACGGATGTTGACGATGTTGCGGTCCACTTCGCGGGCGACCTGGGCCTGCTGTTCAGCGGCGCTGGCGATGACCAGGTTGCGTTCGGATATCTCGTTGATCGACGAGGTGATGCGGTGCAGCGATTCGCCGGCGCCTTGGGCCAACTCGAGGGTTTCAGTCGCGCGTGACCGGCTGACCAACATCGATTCCAGCGCTTCGCTGGAGCCGGTGCGCATGGTCGACACCATCTTGTCGATTTCCAGCGTCGATTGCTGAGTGCGGTGGGCCAATGCGCGCACCTCATCTGCCACCACGGCAAAACCGCGCCCGGACTCACCCGCGCGCGCCGCTTCGATCGCGGCGTTGAGCGCCAGCAGATTGGTCTGCTCGGCAATCGAGCGAATCACGTCGAGCACTTTGCCGATGTCCTTGGACTGATCGGCCAGGTTCTGCACCAGTGCGGAAGTGTGCTGCACGTTGCCGGACAGCGTCTGGATCGAGTTGACCGTGTCGATGACGCGGCTCTGGCCGTCGCGGGCCGCAGTGTTTGATTCGCTCGACGCCTGGGAGGTCGAAACGGCGTTGCGCGCCACTTCCTCGACCGCCGAGGTCATCTCGTTGACCGCCGTGGCCGCCTGTTCGATTTCGGCATTTTGCTGGTGCAGGCCGCGATGGCTGTCTTCGGTGACCGAATTCAGCTCGGTGGCCGCCGACGCCAGCTGGCTCGCCGAGTTGCCGATCAGGCTCAAGGTCGAACGCAGGTTGTTTTGCATCTGTTGCAACGCGCTCAACAGCCGTGTGACTTCATCTTTGCCCTCAACGCGAATGTCGTGGGTCAGGTCGCCCTTGGCCACGTATTCGGCAGCGTCCACCGCTTCCTGCAGCGGCCGGATGATGCTGCGGGTCAGCCACAGCGCCAGCACGACGGTCGCCAGGGCGGCGATCAGCACGAACACCAGCACCACGTTGCGCGACTGGCCATATTGCGCTTCAGCGGCCTTGCCTTCGAGCTCGACCTGGTGCGAGTAGAAGTCGCCGAGGTCGCCCAGTTGCGAGCCGGAATTGTCGACAGCGGTCTTCATGTCCACCAGCAGCAGCTTGTTCAGCGCCTTGAGGTCGCCGCTTTCGGCGAGCACGAAAGATTGGGTCAAACCGCGCTGGTAATCAGCCAGGGTGGAGCGGAATTTGTCGTACAGCGCCTTCTCTTCCGGGGTGTCGATGAAGGTGTCGAGGCTGGTGAGCTTCTCATTGAGGATCTTCGAACGCGCGTCCATCTGTCCTTTATAGACGCTCACGTTTTTCGGGTCGGTGTCCAGGGCCATGCGCAACGAGATCGTTCGGATGCGCAGCATGGCTTCGCGAATGTCGTTGACCAGCCGCATGCTCGGCATCCAGTTGCTCTCGACCGCGACCTCACTTTGGCGAATCGTCGACATCTGGCTCAGCGCAAACCAGCCGAGCAATGCGACCAACAGGGAAATCAGGGTAAACCCAAGGCCGGCGCGGCGGGCGATGGTCAGATTGCGTAGGTTCATAGCTGTTGGCTCATTGTTATGGTGGCTGTATCGGTCGGCGCCGTGCGGGTCGGAATGTGTCGGCAGCGCTCAGGCAAAGTCGTCGTATGACTACCGCATATCGACGCCGCTGCGCGCTTCTTGAGTGTCTGACGATGAAGAATCCGAACAGCTGTTCGAGAAAACTTCGAACGCCACCAGCTTGAGCGGTCTAGAACCCTGAGCCCGTTCGATTATTTTTGAGGAGGTTACTCATGCATCTGGAAGGTTCCTGCCATTGCGGCGCCGTTGAGTTCAGCCTGAGCAGCGCGCATCCCTATCCCTATCAGCGCTGCTACTGCTCCATCTGCCGCAAGACCCAGGGTGGCGGCGGCTACGCGATAAACCTTGGCGGCGACGCCAAGAGCCTTAACGTAAAAGGCAAAGACAGCATCGCCATCTATCACGCCAAAATGCGCGACGCAGACCACCATCAGACCCACACCAGCAGCGCCGAGCGGCATTTCTGCAAGCAGTGCGGCAGCGGACTGTGGCTGTTCAGCCCGGAGTGGCCCGAATTGATCCATCCGTTTGCGTCGGCCATCGACACCCCCTTGCCAACCCCACCGGAGCACACGCATCTGCTGCTGAACTCCAAAGCTTCGTGGGTGGAGGTGGCCGCGGGGCCTAATGACCAGCAGTTTGAAGAATTCCCCGAAGAGTCTATTGCAGACTGGCACGAGCGGCTCGGTCTGACGCGGTGAGGCTAGACCCGGCTCACTGACGGCCATGAGCGCGGGTTTTGCAGCGCCGAGACGGCACAGGCGCTGCAACGCCCGTCCCGTGCGCCTGTAATTCCCTGAACCTCTCGCGCTACGGCCCACTCCCAATAAAAAGACCAAGAGGAAGTGCACATGCCACTGCATCGAGTCGCCCACCTGTCCGATCTCCAACGAGACCGCGGTCTGCAGGTGGAGTTTGGCGAAACCCAGGCGCTGCTGGTTCTGCACGGCGATGAAGTCCGCGCCTTCCAGGCGTTTTGCCCCCATGCCGGTGCGCCCCTGGCCGATGGTGCGATTTGCAACGGCCATCTGATCTGCCCCTGGCACAAGGCGGAATTCGCGGTCGATGACGGCCACCTGTGCGAGCCGCCCGCGCTGGACGCGTTAATTCGATATCCCACTCAAGTCATCGACGGTCAGATCCATGTTGATGACCAACGCATGGTTGCGCCTGAGCCCACGCAAACGAAAGATGCCAGGCGCTTTGTGATCATCGGTGCCGGGGCGGCCGGCACCGCTGCGGCGTGTGCGTTGCGGGAAAAAGGTTTCACCGGTGAGCTGTTGCTGATCGACAGAGAAGCAGCGCCGGGATACGACCGCACCGCGTTGAGCAAATTTGTGCTCTCGTCGGACATGGCACCGGATGAGGTGCCGGCCCTTCGCGAGGAGGATTTTTACCAGCGCCAGCGGATCGAGCGGATCCATGGCGAAGTCATGAAGCTGGACGCACTCAATAAGCGCCTGACCCTGGCCGACGGCCGCCGCTTTGACTACGACGCGGCGCTGGTCACCACCGGCGGCGAACCGCGTGCGTTGTCTCTTCAGGGTGCGGATCTGCCTCAGGTGCTGACGCTGCGCTGTCGTGATGACGCCAGCCGGATACTTGCGACGATCAAGCCCGGCGATCATGCGCTGATCGTTGGCGACAGCTTTATAGGACTCGAAGCCGCATCGGCGCTGCGCACCCAGAGCGTGCAAGTGACCGTTCTTGCCCGCCATGAGGTGCCTTTCGCGAGCCAGCTGGGTGAGCGCATCGGCAAGGCGCTGCGCACGCTCCATGAGCAAAACGGCGTGCTGTTCCGCACCCATCTCGATGTCAGCCGATTTGAAGGGGACCAACAGGCTGGCAGCAACGTGCTGCGCACGGCGGTGTTGAGCAACGGAGAACAGTTACCGGTGGACCTGGCGTTGATCGGCGTGGGCGTGAACCCGGTGACGCACTTCATTGACGGCATCGAGCGACAGGACGACGGTTCACTGGCCGTTGATGGCGGCATGCGCGCCGGCAAAGACCTCTGGGCCGCGGGTGACATCGCCACCTTCCCGCTCAACGAGCGACCCTCGCGCATCGAACACTGGCGTCTGGCCCAGCAGCAGGCGCGGATCGCTGCAGGCAACATGCTGGGCGAGAAACAGCACTACCACGACGTGCCGTATTTCTGGACCTACCACTTTGAAAAACGCATCGACTATTTGGGCCATGCCGAGGAATGGGACGAGATCCATTACCTCGGTGAACCTGAGCGCTTCGATTTTCTGGCGCTGGTGTGCAAGCAGGGCCTGGTCGCGGCCGTCATCAGCTGCGAACGGGAACGACCCACCGCGATGCTGGCCGAACGCTTGAAGCAACCCTTGTTCAAAGACGAAGCACTGATGCTGATCGAGCGGTTCGGGGCTTAAACCGCCGCTGCATCACACTGGCTTCAAACCATTCATTCATCCAAAACCGGAGGGCACCATGCCTAAAGAATCCACTCGTGAAGACCTTGACCACAAACCTGAAAACGCAGGCAAGGTGGGCGAAGAACACAAGCAGGCCAATCAAAGCGGCGAACAGCAGCGCCCGCCCGAGCGCGAACACCCGGCTGACGAAACCGACGACAAGCCATGAGTGCCTGATGGACCTGGCTAGCCGCGACTGGCGGCCTGCCGGGGTTGTTCTTGCTGCGGGTCTCGGCGGGCGGACTCGGTCTGCGACGCTTTATCTACCTTCAGCCACCATGCCTCTCCGCGGCTGGGGTATTGAACGTAAAAAGGCTGCCCCATTTCGGGTGTCGTGATGGAAATGCTGCGGTCCCAGGCCAGCGCCAGGATCCGGTCGAAGGGTTCGTGCCAGGCGTGCATGGCCAGGTCGAAGGTGCCGTTGTGAATCGGCAGCAGCCATTTGCCGCGCAGGTCGATGTGCGCCTGCAACGTCTCTTCGGGTTGCATGTGCACATCCGGCCAGTCGACGTTATAAGCCCCGGTCTCCATCAGGGTCAGGTCGAACGGCCCGTATTGCTCGCCGATCAGTTTGAAGCCGTCGTGGTAGCCGGTATCGCCGCTAAAGAAGATGCGCTGCTCATCGGCGAGCATCACCCACGAGGCCCAGAGCGTCTGGTTGCCATCGCGCAGGGTGCGGCCCGAAAAATGCTGGGCCGGCGTTGCCACGAACCGAATACCGTGGATGTCCGTCGACTCCCACCAGTTCATCTGCTGCACTTTGTGAGCCGGTACGCCCCACTCGATCAGCGTATCCCCAACCCCCAACGGCGTAATGAAATGCTCGGCCTTGTCCTTCAGGGTCAGGACGGTCATGTGGTCGAGGTGGTCGTAGTGGTTATGGGAGAGGATCACGGCTTTGAGCGGCGGCAGGTCATGCAGGCTGATGGGTGGCTGATGAAAACGCTGGGGGCCTGCCCATTGCACTGGTGAAGCACGCTCGGCAAACACCGGGTCAGTGAGGAAATAGGCACCGCGCAGTTTCAGCAATACAGTGGAATGCCCCAGCCGATACACCGTGTTGTCCGGCGCTGCGAGCAATTGCTGACGCGACAACGGCTGCACCGGAATCTCCCCGGCCGGGCGCGTGTGACGTGGCTTGTTGAACAGAGCGTTCCAGAAGATGCGCAGGGTTTTAAGGGTGCCGGAGCGCGCCATTGGCTTGCGATTGAAATAACGGCCTTCCCGCTGAGTCAAAACAGGTAACGCAGGCGTGGTGTCGAGGTTTTTTTCAATCGTGGCCATGAGGCTGACTCCATGAAACGGGTGGGAGTGAAGAGCTGCAAGCTGCAAGCTGCAAGCTGCAAGTGCGAAGCGGGCAGCGTATGGATAATCGCTGCCACATGCTTGAAGCTTGAAGCTTGAAGCTAAACCCTGCACCTACACTACACAGTGTAGTTTCAAGCTTGCACGATCAGGAAAGCGAAGTAAACTGCTCGGTGTAATTTTCTTGCCGGGCCGTTGAGTCGCCCCGTCTTATCTCACAGAAGCGAATCCATGACTGTCCCATTGCGATTAACCGACCGAAAGCGCGAAGCCATTGTTCAGGCGGCGATTGCCGAATTCCGCGACAACGGGTTCGAGGTTACGAGCATGGACCGGATCGCCGCGCGTGCGGAAGTCTCCAAGCGTACCGTCTACAACCATTTTCCCAGCAAGGAAGAACTGTTCTCGGAAATGCTCCATCGTCTCTGGTCCACCGCCGCGGCTCAGGCCGATACCACCTACAAACCCGGCGTCCCGCTGCGTGACCAGCTCCGTGAGTTGCTCGACGCCAAAATGAAAACCCTCGGCGACAGCAACTTCATCGACCTGGCGCGAGTGGCCATCGGCGCGACGATTCACTCCCCGGAACGCGCGCAAACATGGGTCAGCCGGCTCAATCAACGCGAAGAGACCTTTACCGTGTGGGTACGCGGCGCTCAACAGGACGGTCGCCTGAAGGCTGTCGAGCCCGTATTTGCCGCGTCACAGATTCACGCCTTGCTCAAGGCATTTGCCTTCTGGCCGCAAGTCACCCTTAACGAACCGCTGCTGCCTCCCGACAAACAACGGGAGGTGGTGGAATCAGCGCTGGACCTGTTTCTCTGTTGGTATGAAGTGAAGACGCCCCAAACTCGGGTTTAATCCATCGCCGCCGTGACCCGCTCGACAATCTGGCGACGCGCCAGCAAACCCGGCATGGCACGATCAGTCGCAACGGCCAGCACATTGGCCGGTGCGGTGTCCGGACGCCCTGAATCAAAAGGCGGTGCCGGGGCGTATTCCAGCTGAAGCTGAATGGTCCGCGACTTGTCCGCGTCGAACACTTCGCCGATCAAGGTCAGTGCGAAATCGATCCCTGCCGTGACACCCCCGCCCGTCATCAGATTTCCGTCACGGACCACACGCTCCTTCACCGGGATCGCGCCGAACTGTTCGAGCAGCGAATGAGACGCCCAATGGGTTGTGGCGCGACGGCCCTTCAAGAGTCCGGCGGCGCCAAGCACCAGCGCACCGGTGCAGACCGACGTGACGTACTGGGCGGTAGAGGCCTGGTGCCGGATGAAGGCCAGGGTTTCCGGGTCTTCCATGAGGGCATCGACCCCTACCCCGCCCGGTACACAGATCACGTCGAGGTCGGGGCATTCGGCGAAAGTGACCGTTGGCACCAGTGTCAGGCCTGTGCTGGACAGCAGCGGCTCAAGGTCTTTCCAGACCAGGTGCACGACCACGCCGGGCATGGTGGCGAAAACATCGTAAGGCCCGGTCAGGTCCAGTTGCTGGACTTTCGGGAAGACCAGCAGGCCGATATGCAGGGTCATGGCGTGTTCCTTGTTGTGAAGAGTGTGGTCTGAAAAGTGGTGAAAAGGTGCGGGGTGAGCTCGGGCTCACCAGGCAGCCATTGGACGAATGCACTCTAACGAGCTAGCCTCTGGCGGATACGCCATAAAACCCACAATTCACGCCAATTTTCTGAACGAGGCCGTCATGCCCCATCAACCCAGGCCGGTACACGTGCTGGCGTTTCCCAACGTTCAGTTACTGGATGTCACCGGACCGCTCCAGGTATTTGCCTCGGCCAATCAGCAGGCGCTTGAAGCCGGGATCAAAATGCCTTACCGGCCTGAAGTGATTGCCCGCGAAGACGGCAGCATCACGTCTTCGGCCGGCCTGGGCCTGGTGACTCATCCTCTCCCAAGCGGCGCGTCGGATACGTTGATCATCGCGGGCGGCGGCGGGGTTCACGCTGCGTCGCTGGACCCGCAACTGCTGGAATGGATACGGACTCAAGCGGCCAGTGCACGACGTGTGGCGTCAGTCTGTACCGGCGCTTTTTTGCTCGCCGCGGCCGGTGTTCTGGACGGCCATCGAGTGGTCACGCACTGGGACAGTTGCGACGTGCTGGCCCAGCGTTTCCCGGCCCTGCGCGTTGACCCGGACCCGATCTTTATCAATGAGGGCAGTCTGTGGACCTCGGCCGGGGTGACGGCGGGGATCGACCTGGCACTGGCGATGGTCGAGGCGGACCTGGGACGCGACATCGCACTGGCTGTCGCGCGGGACCTGGTGGTGTTTATGAAGCGTCCTGGTGGGCAGTCGCAATTCAGCACGGCACTGTCAATGCAACACCAGACGCGGGATCAAAACAGTCGCTTCCGCGATCTTCACGCCTGGATCCTCGAGAATCTGACCAGCGACCTGTCGGTGGCCTCCCTGGCGGCGCAGGTCGGAATGAGCGAGCGCAGCTTTGTCCGCCACTACCGCGCTCACACCGGCAACACCCCCGCGCGGGCCATCGAACAACTGCGCGTCGAAGCGGCCCGGCGCCTGCTGGGCGACAGTACCCTGCCGATCAAGCGCATCGCCGATAGATGCGGATTTGGCACTGAAGAGACGTTGCGGCGCAGTTTCATGCGCGCCGTGTCGGTGACACCGCAGGCGTATCGGGAGCGGTTCAGCACGCAATGAATCCGTGATCGTGATCCCTGTCTAGAAATTAACTTTCATAAATTGAAATCTCAAACCTGTTTCGTGTAAGTTACTTTCCACCACGAAATCAGAGATAACAATAATGACCTCCTGTGATCGTCCTGCCCCTGCACTTATTTCGCCGTTTATGGCGCTTGCGACACCCACTGCCGAGATCGTTTTCAACGTTTGCGTGCGCACCGGCTAGCCCCGGCGCCGTTCAAGCCCTGACCTCTTCTTTCTCAGCAAGGAATCCGTTGCATGCCTCCGTCAACCGGCCTGTCTCTGTTGGTCTATGCCGCCGTCGCGATCATCGCCTTGATCGTGCTGATTGCGCGCTTTCGTCTTAATCCGTTCATTGTCATCACGCTGGTCTCGGTCGGCCTTGCGCTGGTCGCTGGGATGCCGGCCAATGCCGTCGTCGCCTCCTACGAGGGCGGCGTCGGCAAGACGCTGGGGCACATCGCCCTGGTCGTCGCCCTGGGCACCATGCTTGGCAAGATGATGGCCGAGTCCGGCGGTGCCGAGCAGGTGGCGCGCACGCTGATCGACCGCTTCGGCGAGCGCAATGCACACTGGGCCATGGTCTGCATCGCCTTTCTGGTGGGGCTGCCGCTGTTCTTCGAAGTCGGCTTCGTGCTGCTGGTGCCCATCGCGTTCACCGTCGCGCGCCGGGTCGGCGTGTCGATTCTGATGGTCGGCCTGCCGATGGTCGCCGGCCTCTCGGTGGTCCACGCGCTGGTCCCGCCCCACCCTGCGGCCATGCTCGCGGTGCAGGCCTACCAGGCGTCGGTCGGCCAGACCCTGTTCTACGCCATTCTCATCGGCATCCCGACGGCGATCATTGCCGGCCCGGTCTACGCGCGCTTTATCGTGCCGCGCATCCACTTGCCCGATGAAAACCCGTTGGCAAAGCAATTTCTCGACCGCGAACCCCGCGCGCAGTTGCCCGGCTTCGGCATCACCATGGCGACGATCTTGCTGCCGGTGCTGCTGATGCTGCTGGGTGGCTGGGCGAACCTGATTTCCACCCCGGGCAGTGGTTTCAACAGTTTCCTGCTGTTCATCGGCAACTCGGTCATCGCCCTGTTGCTGGCGACGTTGCTCAGCTTCTGGACGCTGGGCATCGCCCAGGGCTTCTCCCGAGACTCGATCCTCAAGTTCACCCAGGAATGCCTGGCGCCCACGGCCAGCATCACCTTGCTGGTGGGCGCTGGCGGCGGTCTGAACCGGATTCTGGTGGACAGCGGCGTGACCAACGAGATCGTCGGCCTGGCGCAGGATTTTCATCTGTCGCCGCTGCTGATGGGCTGGCTGTTTGCGGCCTTGATGCGCATCGCCACCGGTTCTGCAACGGTGGCGATGACCACGGCGTCCGGCATCGTTGCCCCGGTGGCGCTGGGCCTCGGCTATCCCCACCCCGAACTGCTGGTGCTCGCGACCGGTGCGGGCTCGGTGATCTTTTCTCACGTCAACGACGGCGGATTCTGGCTGATCAAGGAGTATTTCAACATGACGGTGGCACAGACCTTCAAGACCTGGACCGTGCTGGAAACACTGATTTCAGTGATCGCCTTCGTGCTGACCCTCGGGCTGGCGCAGGTTATCTGAGTGGACATTCTTTACCAGATCCGCGCGCGTCAGGATTCCTTCAGTGCCGGCGAAGGGCGCATCGCCAGACTGATACTGAGTGACGTGGCGTTTGCGGCCAGCGCCAGTCTTGAGGACCTTGCCGCCCGTGCCGAGGTCAGCAGTGCGACGCTGTCGCGCTTTGCCCGTACGGTCGGCTGCAAGGACCTGCGCGATTTGCGCCTGCAACTGGCCCAGGCCAGCGCCGTGGGCAGCCGTTTTTTGGCCTCGGGGCAAGCGCCGGAGCAGTCCGCTTTTTTCACCCAGATTGTCGGGGATATCGAGACGACGCTGCGCCAGCACCTGGCCGGTTTTGATGAGTCGCGGTTCCAGGCCGCCGTGTCATTGCTGACGCCGGCGCGGATGATTCACAGCTTCGGGATGGGCGGCGCTTCCAGCCTGTGCAGCGAAGAATTGCAGACCCGCCTGGTGCGCCTCGGCTACCCGATAGCGGCGAGCCGCGATCCGGTGATGATGCGCCTGATTGCCGCGACCCTTGGCCCCGAGCACAGCATCATTGTCTGTTCGCTCAGCGGCCGCACCCCGGAATTGCTCGACGCCACGGAGCTGGCACGCAGCTACGGCGCGAAGATTCTCGCCATCACCCTGCCCGGCTCGCCTCTGGCTGCGTTGGCCGATGTGCTCTTGCCATTGCAGATCGCTGAAACCCAATTCATCTATAAACCCACGGCGGCCCGCTACGGCATGCTGCTGACCATAGACGTGCTGGCGACCGAACTGGCGCTGACCGCGCCCGACGCCAACCGCGAGCGGCTGCGGCGGATCAAGCTGGCGCTGGACGACTATCGCGGCGGCGACGACCTGCCCCTTGGAGACTGACCCCATGCTTTACGACCTGATCATTCGCGATGCGCTGGTGATCGACGGCAGTGATTCGCCGGGCTACCGAGCCGACGTGGCGATTCGCGACGGACGCATTCAGCGCATCGGCGACCTGCACGACGTCTCCGCCAGCGAAGAGCTCAACGCCGCGGGGCGGGTGCTGGCGCCGGGCTTCATTGACGTTCATACCCACGACGACACGGTGGTGATTCGTCAGCCGCAGATGCTGCCGAAGATCACCCAGGGCGTGACCACCGTGATTGTCGGCAACTGCGGCATCAGCGCGTCGCCGGTGTCACTGGCGGGCGACCCACCGGACCCGATGAACCTGCTCGGCCCTGCGGCGGCGTTCGCTTACCCGCGCTTCATCGACTATCGCAACGCGGTGGATGCGGCAAAGCCTGCAGTCAACGTGGCGGCGCTGATTGGCCACACCGCGTTGCGCAGTAATCACATGGATGATCTGATGCGCACGGCACGCCCGGAGGAGATCAGCGCCATGCGCGCGCAGTTGCGCGAGAGTCTGGCCGACGGTGCCTTGGGGCTGTCCACCGGGCTGGCTTACGCCTCGGCTTACTCGGCCGAAACCGATGAGGTCAAGCAACTGGCCGAGGAGCTGACGGCGTTCGGCGCGGTGTACACCACGCACTTGCGCAGCGAGTTCGAGCCGGTGCTGGAGGCCATGGACGAAGCATTCCAGATCGGCCGGCATGCCAAAGCTCCAGTGGTGATTTCCCACATGAAGTGCGCGGGCGCTGGCAACTGGGGCCGCAGCCCGCAACTGCTGGCCGCCCTGGAAAACGCCGCATTGACACACCCGGTAGGCTGCGACTGCTACCCCTATGCGGCCAGCTCTTCGACGCTGGATTTGAAACAGGTTACCGATGCGTTTCGGATCACCATCACCTGGTCGACGCCGCACCCGAATCAGGGAGGGCGTGACCTGACGGACATCGCCGCTGAGTGGGGACTTTCACTGGTGGAGGCTGCGCGCAGACTGCAACCCGCAGGCGCGGTGTACTACGGCATGGACGAAAACGACGTACAGCGGATCATGAAGCATCCGCTGTCGATGATCGGCTCGGACGGACTGCCGGAGGATCCGTTTCCACACCCACGGCTGTGGGGGGCGTTCCCCCGCGTACTCGGGCATTTCAGTCGCGACCTTGGATTGTTTCCGCTGCACACCGCCGTGCACAAAATGACCGGACTCACCGCCACGCGCTTCGGGCTGCACCAGCGCGGTTTGGTGCGGGAGGGCTACTGGGCGGACCTGGTGTTATTCAACCCGGAAACGGTACGTGACGTGGCTGATTTCAAAGAGCCCAAGCGTGCAGCCGAGGGTATCGATGCGGTGTGGGTCAATGGCCATTTGAGTTATGCAGAAGGCAAGCCCCAGGGCGAGCGGCAAGGAAGGTTCCTGCCACGCAGCGGGTCGTTGGTGGAGGGGTTCGGGTTATCGAGATGATCCGCACACGATTGCCCGTGGTACGGGTATTTCAGGTGTTGCGTTGGACTTGCGGGTAAACGGATACGCTCCATACGGATATCTTTCACGTAGACCGGATCCTGTAGGAGCGCGCTTGCCCGCGATGCGAGCTGTCTGTTGTCGCTGCATGGCCTGACACAACCCATTCGCGGGCAAGCGCGCTCCTACACTGCATGAATGCGTTTGGATGAGCGGTTTCTACCCCACCCGAAGCTCCCGGTTGAACACAGGTCCGTAGGAGCCGGCTTGCTGGCGAATGCAGTGTGTCAGGCGGCATCTTCCGGGTTGCCCCACCGCATTCGCCAGCAAGCCGGCTCCTACAGGTTTAATCCGGTGCGGAAATGCCCTATCGAGCCGAACCGCGAATGCCGAACCCGAATCACGATAAACGCCGAGCTTGCCCCCATCAGCCCACCACCTTCTTGATCGGCCAATAATCAGCCGAGCACTACCCCTCGGCACTCCCCGAACCCGATGCTGACCTCACCTTCCTTGCGGCAGCGAGCTTTGAGAATGATCTCGTCGCCGGCCTCAAGAAACGTCCGCGTTTCGCCATTGGGCAAAGCAATCGGGTGTTTCCCGCCCTCGGTCGTTTCCAGCAAACTGCCGAACTGGCCTGGCTCGGGGCCTGAAAGCGTGCCGGTTCCGAACAGATCGCCCGCCTGCAACTTGCAGCCATTGACGCTGTGGTGGGCGACCATTTGCGCGACGGTCCAGTACATGTTCAGCGTGTTGCTCAAGGCAAGCCGGTGGGGCGGCGTGCCCTGCTCTTTCATCTGCACCGTGAGCAGGAACACCTCAAGATCGATGTCCAGTGCGCCACCGTTTTGATCCGCCTCGTCGAGCAGATACGGCAGAGGTTGCGGATCCCCCGCCGGACGCGTCGGCTGAGCCGCGCGAAACGGCGCCAATGCCTCGGCGGTCACCACCCAAGGCGAAATGCTGGTTGCGAAGCTTTTCGACAGAAACGGTCCCAGCGGCTGATATTCCCACGCCTGAAGGTCGCGAGCTGACCAGTCGTTCAGCAGGCAGAACCCGGCGATGTGTTCGCCGGCCTTGCCAATGTGAATCGGTTCACCGGCCTCGTTGCCCTGGCCGATCCACACGCCCACTTCCAGCTCGTAATCCAGACGCTTGCTCGGACCGAAATCCGGGACTTCGGCACCTGGTTTGAGGGTCTGACCGCTGGGACGTCTGACCGGCATGCCGGAAACGCCCAGCGTTGACGCCCGACCGTGATAGGCAATGGGCACGTATTTGTAATTCGGGAGCAGCGGATTGTCAGGGCGAAACAGTTTGCCGACGTTCATCGCGTGGTGAATGCCGACGTAAAAATCGGTGTAGTCGCCGACCTGCGCCGGCATGTGCATCTGGCAGTCGGCCATCGGCACCAGCAGGCTTGAGCCCATGGCCTGGAGACGTTCACGCTGCAGGCTTTTTTCATCCAGCAGGTGCAGCAACTCGGTGCGCAGGGCTTGCCGGGAAGAGCCGCCAAGGGCGAAGAATTCGTTCAAGTGCCCGCGGCTTGCAGCCTCAACGGCCACGCGAGCAGCGCCGTTGAACAGGCTGATCTCATGAGCGGTTTGCAGATCGAAAATGAAATCACCGATGGCGACACCGCCGCGCCTGCCGAAACCGGGACGGCTGAACACTCCGAACGGCAGATTTTGCAGCGGGAAGTCGGCGTGATCGTTCGCGCTGGCGACCCAGCTGCGTGGGTGAGAGGCTGTGTTCATCGGTGGCTGTCCGTGTCAAAAGGCTTGAAGGTTCTGGCGATACCCTCCCAGCAAGCATCGTAGTCGCTTTGCAGCTGCGGGCATTCCAGTGCGTGATAACTGGGCCTGAGCACTTTGCCGGTCTCGAACATGAAGGCCATGGTGTGTTCGATCTTGTGCGGTTTAAGCTCGGCGGCCATGGCCTTCTCCGCGCTGGCATTGTCCGGGCCGTGGGCACTCATGCAGTTGTGCAGCGACGCCCCGCCAGGCATGAAACCCGCTGCCTTGGCGTCGTAGGCGCCATCGATCAGCCCCATGAATTCGTTCATCAGATTGCGATGAAACCACGGCGGCCGGAAGGTATTTTCCGCCACCATCCAGCGCGGAGGAAAAATCACGAAGTCAACGTTGGCCTGGCCTTCCACCGCGCCCGGCGAGGTGAGCACGGTGAAGATCGACGGGTCAGGATGGTCGTAACTGACTGTGCCCAGGGTGTTGAACAGGCGCAGGTCATAACGGTACGGAACGTTGTTGCCGTGCCAGGCCACCACATCGAAAGGTGAATGCGCCAGCTGCGTGACCCACAGTTCGCCGAGAAATTTCTGCACCAGCACGGTGGGTTGCGCGCTGTCTTCGAAGTGCGCATGCGGGACCTGGAAGTCGCGCGGATTGGCCAGGCCGTTACTGCCAATCGGGCCGAGGTCCGGCAGGCGCAGTACACCGCCGTGGTTCTCGCAAATATAGCCGCGCGCCGTGCCGTCGAGCAGCTCGACGCTGAATTTCAGGCCACGGGGCAGGACAACGATTTGCTGCGGTTCGACCTCCAGCAACCCCAGTTCGGTGGTGATGCGCAGTCGACCCTGTTGCGGCACCACCAGCCACTCGCCGTCGGCATTGAAGAATGCCCGCTGCATGGAGCGGTTGGCCGTGTAGACGTAGATGCTTACGCCCTCAGCCTGTTCGGCACACGCAGTGCTGGCCAGGGCGTGCAGACCGTCGATGAAGTCAGTGGGTTCAGCCGGAATGTCGAACGCATTCCAGCGCAGGCGATTTGGGGTGACCGGGCCTTGCTGCTGGCCCGCGATCTGCCGCTCAAGGCGTTGATAACGCGGATGCGCGGCGGACGGCTGGATGCGGTAAAGCCAGGTGCGCCGGGCTTCGGCGCGCGGTACGGTAAATGCGGTGCCGGAGAATTGCTCGGCGTACAAACCCAGTGGATGGCGCTGCGGTGAGTTCTGCCCGTGGGGCAAGCCGCCGGGCAGCGCCTCGCTGCTGAATTCATTGCCAAAGCCGCACTGGTAGCGCAAGGCACTGGAGACGGAGTTTGTCGGCATCGCGACCTCTTATTGTTATGTGACGCAGATTATGCGTAAACGGCTTACGCATAACGTAATTTGAGTTTGCTGGAGGGTCAAGCTATAAAGCAGCCTTTCCAGACTGGGGGCCTCCCTTCCATGACCGACGACTCCACCCCCGCAACAGCGCCCCGCCAGCAGAAGGTCCAGTCGGCGGAAGTCGGCGTCGGCATTCTCAAGGCCCTCGCCGAGTTGTCCCCAGCGACGTCGCTCTCGAAACTGGCCGAGCACGTCGACATGCCCGCCAGCAAGGTGCATCGCTATCTTCAGGCACTGGTGGACAGCGGCTTTGCCGAGCAGGACCCGGCCAGCAATCACTACCGTCTGGGGCGCTCGGCCTTGCAGGTCGGCCTGGCGGCGCTGAACCAGCTGGATGTGCTGAAGACCTCTGCGCCAGCGCTTATTGCGCTGCGCGACGAACTCAACGAAACCTGCTTTCTCGCGGTCTGGGGCAACAAGGGACCGACGGTGGTGTATGTCGAGCAGTCATTGGGCGCCGTCACCCTGATCACCCAGATCGGCTCGGTGTTGCCATTGCTCAGCTCGTCCACGGGGCTGGTGTTTGACACGTTCCTCTCGGCATCCGAAACCGCGTCCTTGAGAAAGGCCGAGTCGGCCGCGTTGACCGTTGCGCAGTTGAAGGAGATTGATCGGCACGTTCGAGAGATCCGCAGCACTGGCGTGCATCAGATCCACGGCCTGCTGATGGCGGGCGTCAACGCCGTGTCGTCGCCGATGTTCGCCATGGGCAACAAGTTGGTGGGCGTAGTGACCGTTGTTGGCTCGGCGTCGGTGTTCACCGATCAACGCCAGGCCATCGCGGCGCAGAAATTGCTGCAGACGGCGCAGGCCATCAGCCTGCGGATGGGCGGGGAAATGCCGCAGTTGGAATGATCCTTCAGAATCAGAATGGCAGGACCGCGTGCATCTGGCAGGACCGGCTTTAGCGGGAAGGCGTCGGCGGTTACGCCACAAAATTGATGGTGTTCAAACGGGCCTCTTCCGCAAATGGACTGAGCGCGACCACCGATGCCGGTCGGTCAAGGCAGCGGGTGTGACACACATTTGTAGGAGCCAGCTTGCTGGCGAACGCGGTTTACCTGACGTCGTCATTAACGTCCAACCGGGTTCGCCAGCAAGCCGGGGCCTACAAGGTGTGCGGACCTTTTGAACTCAGGTCAATCTGCGGTCAACACCCCGCGCCGCACCTGGTCGCGCTCGATCGATTCAAACAGCGCCTTGAAATTGCCCTCCCCGAATCCATCGTCGCCCTTGCGTTGAATGAACTCGAAGAACACCGGCCCCATCAGGGTTTCCGAGAATATCTGCAGGAGCAAGCGCTGGCTGCCGCCTTCCGAATTGCCGTCCAGCAAGATGCCCCGCGCTTTCAGCTCATGCTCGGGTTCACCGTGGTTGGGCAGTCGCCCTTCCAGCATTTCGTAGTAGGTATCAGGCGGTGGCGTCATGAAGCGCATGCCCAGCGCTTTCAGCCGGTCCCAGGTATCGACCAGGTTTTCGGTGAAGAACGCGACGTGCTGAATCCCCTCGCCGTTGAACTTCATCAAGAACTCTTCGATCTGCCCAGCCCCCTTGGACGATTCCTCGTTCAAGGGGATGCGGATCATGCCGTCCGGTGCGGTCATCGCCTTGGAGGTCAGCCCGGTGTACTCGCCCTTGATGTCGAAATAGCGAAGTTCGCGGAAGTTGAACAGCTTCTCGTAGAAGTTCGCCCAATAGGCCATCCGGCCGCGATAAACGTTATGGGTCAGGTGGTCGATGAATTGCAAGCCCGCGCCTTTCGGATGGCGGTCGATACCGTCGATGAACACGAAGTCGATGTCGTAGATCGACGTGCCTTCGCCGAAACGGTCAATCAGGTACAACGGCGCGCCGCCAATGCCCTTGATGGCCGGCAAGCGCAGCTCCATGGGCCCGGTGCCGATTTCGACAGGCTGCGCGCCCAGTTCCAGGGCGCGCTTGTAGGCCAGTTGCGAATCCTTGACGCGGAATGCCATGCCACACACGGAAGGACCATGCTCGGCGGCAAAGTAAGACGCTTCGCTGTTGGGTTCGTTGTTGAGGATGATGTTGATCGCCCCCTGCCGGTACAGGGACACGTTTTTGGAGCGATGATGGGCGACTTTGGTGAAGCCCATTATCTGGAACACCGGCTCAAGGACATTGGGCACGGGCGAGGCGAATTCAATGAATTCGAAGCCCATCAGGCCCATCGGGTTTTCGTAGAGATCGGTCATGGTCTTGCTCCTGCTGAAAAGTGAGAGGCACAGCGGCTCGGATCACGATTCAGCGGGTGGCGCGCAGGGAATCCCCCGCACGCTGCGGGCGAGGAAGTCGCCAAAGATTAACTGCAGACCGAAGCTTTTCATGGGGGAAGGTTACTCCGGCTTGTCCGATTGCGCATCGGGATGAGCAATCCGAAATGCCGGGTGCTGCAACGCCAGCGCTTCAACCCGGCAGACGCGCGGGAAGGCGCTCAGGTCCACATTGAAGCGCCGGGCGGCGTATACCTGAGGCAGCAGATACACATCGGCGAGGCCCACGTCCTCAAAACAAAAGCCGCTGTCGCCGATCAAGGCTTCGACGGCCGTGAATCCTTCCGTGATCCAGTGACCGATCCACGCCGTCACGTCGCCTTCATCATGGCCCATGCCGCGCAAGCGATTGAGCACCGCGACGTTGTGCAGCGGATGGATGTCGCACCCGATCAAGGCGGCCACCTGCCGATGCCGGGCACGCGCAAGCAAGCCAGCGGGCAGCAAGGCCGGTTCAGGGGAAAGTTCTTCGAGGTATTCGATGATCGCCATCGACTGAATGATGACTGCGCCCTCGTCGAGCCGCAGCGAGGGCACCCGGCCCTGAGGATTGACCGACAGATAATCGGGCTGACGATGCTCGCCCCCGTCCCGGATCAGGTTGACCGCGATCGCATCAAACGCCAGGCCCTTCAGCGCCAGAGCAATGCGCACCCGGTAGGACGAGGTCGAACGGTAATAGGTGAAAAGATCCACGGCAGGGCCTGTCATTGTTGTTGTTTTGGTCGTCGCTGGGGTGGAGCTCGCGTAAAAGACTTACGCAATGCGTAAACTGCGGTAATGCGTGAGGGCTGTCAAGTTCAGGTCCAGCCCTCCAGCCGCAGGGTGGCGCGCACCAGGCGCTGCTCCTCACTTTCGATCTCGCGCAGGTTTTCACAGATGTTCTGGATATGCGCCACCGCCGCTTTGCGCGCCTGCTCCGGCAGGCGTCCGGTCACCGCGTTGTAGAGCCGCGCATGATGACGGTCGATCTGGCGCTTCTGGGCGTCACGGTGATAGAGGTTGTTGACCGAGGCGAACACGGTATTGAGCAACAGGTCTGTCAGCGATCGCAGGGTCTGCACCAGCACCGGGTTGTGAGAGGCCTCGCAGATGGCCAGATGAAACGCATGGTCGAGACGCGCGTGCTCGGATGCTGCCAGCGGGTGATCGTGGCCCGCCACCAACGCCTCGTAAGCGCGGGTGATCAACACGAAATCGGCGTCGGTGCCGCGCAATGCTGCCAGGCGCGCCGATTCGCCTTCGAGCAGGCTGCGCACTTCGAACAGGTCGTAGAGGGTCCGCGGCTGGGAGGCAAACAGGTGCATCAGGGGCGAAGCCGCTGTCAGACCCAGGCCACCCATCTGCGCAACAAACGAGCCCTTGCCGTGGCGTGTTTCGATGATCCCTCTGGCGCGCAGCAAGTGCAGCCCCTCGCGCAGGGCCGTGCGCGACACGCCCAGTTTTTCAGTCAGCCGCCGCTCGGAGGGCAACAACTGGCCGACCTTCAGTACCCCGTCGACGATCAGCCGCTCAATCCGCTCACTGACCACATCGGCCACCTGTTGCGGGCGTCGGGATGCGTTGCTTTCCATGGTGATTTCCTCGGTTAAAGCCGGCCGGCCCCGCCGCGTCGGCGCAAGACCCGATCTGTCAAAAAACCGCGTGATGGTGAGTGCGGTTTGTTATCCACCGCCGATGGAGCTGACCAGGTTTGTCATGCATCGCCAATGGACCTGACCAACCACACCCCTCTGTAGGAGCCGGCTTGCTGGCGAACGCGATCCGTCATCCACCGCCGATGAAGCTGACCAGATTTGTCATGCACCATCAATGAACCTGACCAACCACATCCCTCTGTATGACCCGGCTTGCTGGCGAACGCGATTCATCATCCACCGCGGATGGAGCTGACCAGCTTTGTCATCCACTGTAATGGACCTGAACAACCACATCCCTCCGTATGACTCGGCTTGTTGGCGAACGCGATTCGTCATCCACCGCCGATGGAGCTGACCAGGTTTGGCATGCACCGCCAATGGACCTGACCAACCACATCCCTCTGTATGACCCGGATGGAGCTGACCAAACGCATTCCTCTGTAGGAGCCGGCTTGCTGGCGAATGCGATTATTCCGCCACCAACGTGCCGAATGCCAGACCGCATTCGCCAGCAAGCCGGCTCCTACGAACGCGATTATTCCGCCACCACCGTGCCGAATGCCAGACCGCATTCGCCAGCAAGCCGGCTCCTACGAACGCGGTTATTCCGCCACCACCGTGCTGAATGACAGATCGGATTCGCCAGCAAGCCGGCTCCTACGAACGCGATTATTCAGCCGACACCGTGCCGAATGACAGATCGGCTTCGCCAGCAAGCCGGCTCCTACAAATTGTGCGGCTTCAACGTCAACATTGCCTTGAGAGCGGGAGTGATCCTGCGGCGAACTGGTAAGACCATCCACGCCAGCTAAATCGCAGGGTTGGCAAGCGGGAGGCATCTCACTGAAAAATATGGAGAATCGCGGAAAGTCCAAAGTGTCAGCCCCAAGAAACTGGTTCGACCAGTACTCCACGCGGTAGACACTAAGCCCCGCCGAGCCAATGATGCAAGTCGGCCACTCAAGTTCCGTGCCCGGGTTCCGTACCCGGGCTCCATTGAGCATGGCCTCCAATAAAAACAAGACAGGGTTGCAGACCCATCATGAATATCCTGTACGACGAACGCGTCGACGGCGTCTTGCCGACCATCGACAAACAGCAATTGCTCCAGGCCCTGCAAGCGCGCCTGCCCGATCTGGACATTCTGCACCGCGAGGAAGAGCTGCGCCCCTACGAGTGCGATGGCCTCTCCGCCTACCGCACCACGCCAATGCTGGTGGTGCTGCCGCAACGCGTCGAGCAGGTGCAAACCTTGCTCAAGGTCTGCCACGAGCGCGGCGTGCCAGTGGTTGCGCGCGGTGCCGGAACCGGGCTTTCAGGCGGCGCCCTGCCGCTGGAAAAAGGCGTGCTGCTGGTCATGGCGCGGTTCAACAAAATTCTTCACATCGATCCAGCCGGGCGATACGCCCGTGTGCAGCCCGGCGTGCGCAACCTGGCCATCTCCCAGGCTGCCGCGCCGCACGATCTTTACTACGCGCCTGACCCGTCCTCACAGATTGCCTGCTCGATCGGCGGCAATGTCGCTGAGAACGCGGGCGGCGTGCATTGTCTGAAATACGGCCTGACCGTGCACAACCTGCTCAAGGTCGACATCCTGACCGTTGAAGGCGAGCACATGGTGCTGGGGTCCGATGCGCTGGATTCGCCGGGCTTCGATCTGTTGGCGCTGTTCACAGGCTCCGAAGGCATGCTCGGCGTGATCACCGAAGTAACGGTCAAACTGCTGCCCAAACCGCAAGTGGCGCGGGTACTGCTGGCCGCCTTCGATTCGGTGGAAAAAGCCGGGCGCGCTGTCGCCGACATCATTGCCGAAGGCATCATTCCCGGCGGCCTGGAAATGATGGACAACCTGGCCATTCGCGCTGCCGAAGATTTCATCCACGCGGGCTACCCGGTTGAGGCCGAAGCCATCCTGCTGTGTGAGCTGGACGGTGTGGAAGCGGATGTCCACGACGATTGCGACCGGGTCCGCGCCGTGCTGCAGCGCGCCGGTGCGACCGAAATTCGCCAGGCGAAGGACGAAGCCGAACGCGTGCGCTTCTGGGCCGGACGCAAGAACGCGTTCCCCGCCGTCGGTAGGTTGTCGCCGGATTACTACTGCATGGATGGCACCATCCCCCGTCGGGAATTGCCGGGCGTATTGAAAGGCATTTCCGCGCTCTCGGAGGAATACGGCCTGCGCGTCGCCAACGTGTTCCACGCCGGGGACGGCAACATGCACCCGCTGATTCTGTTTGATGCCAACCAGCCGGGCGAGCTCGACCGCGCTGAAGCGTTGGGCGGCAAAATTCTTGAGCTGTGCGTGAAGGTCGGCGGCAGCATCACCGGTGAGCACGGCGTCGGGCGCGAGAAAATCAACCAGATGTGCGCGCAGTTCAACAGCGATGAGCTGACGCTGTTTCATGCGGTAAAGGCCGCCTTCGATCCCGCCGGCACCCTCAACCCCGGCAAGAATATTCCGACGCTGCATCGCTGTGCCGAATTTGGTGCCATGCACGTGCACATGGGCAAAGTGCCTTTCCCTGAACTGGAGCGTTTTTGATGGATGCTCAACGCCTGTCACCTCTTGTGGCCCAGGACCGCGACGCCAGCGACGCGCTGCTCGAACAGGTCAATCAAGCGATTCAGCTGGCCCTGCCGCTGCGCATTCAGGGCGCCAACAGCAAGGCCTTTCTGGGCCGCGAGGTGGCCGGTGAAGTGCTCGACACCCGCGCCCATTGCGGCATCGTCAGCTACGACCCGACCGAACTGGTCATCACCGCACGTGCCGGCACGCCCTTGTCAGTGCTGAATGCTGCGTTGGAGCAAGCCGGCCAGATGCTCCCATGCGAGCCACCCACGTACAGCGATGGCGGGGCTGGCGACGCAACGGTTGGCGGAATGGTCGCCGCAGGGTTGTCCGGGCCGCGCAGGCCGTGGTCCGGCTCGGTGCGGGACTTCGTCCTCGGTACGCGGGTGATCACCGGTCTGGGCAAGCACTTACGCTTCGGTGGCGAGGTGATGAAGAACGTCGCGGGCTACGACGTGTCGCGCCTGATGGCCGGCAGCTTCGGTTGCCTGGGCTTGATCACCGAAGTCTCGCTGAAAGTCCTGCCACGGCCGCGACTGTGCACCAGCATCGCCCTGGAAATGGACAGCACCACCGCCCTCGCCCGTCTGGCTCAATGGGGGCAAGAACCTCTGCCGATCAGCGCGGCCAGCCACGACGGCCGCGTATTGCGGTTGCGCCTTGAAGGCGGCGAAGGCTCGGTGGCGGCGGCTCATGACCGGCTGGGTGGCGAATCCATCGACCCGGCTTATTGGCGCGCGCTCAATGAGCACCGGCTGGATTTTTTCACCGACGGCCGTCCGTTGTGGCGCTTGTCGCTGCCGGTCAGCACCGGGGCGCTGAATCTGCCGGGCGACCAGCTGATTGACTGGGCGGGCGCGCAGCGCTGGCTGAAATCCGACGCCAGTGCCAGCGAGATACGCCGGATCGTCAGTGCCGCGGGCGGTCACGCCACCTGCTACAGCCACGGCCTGGACGACAGCCCGTTTCACCCCTTGGCGACGCCGCTGCTGCGCTACCACCGCCAGCTCAAGGCGCAACTTGACCCGCACGGAATTTTCAATCCGGGCCGGATGTACGCGGAGATCTGAACCATGCAGACGACCCTGAGCGACCACGCCAAAAGCCTGCCGCGTGGCGAAGAAGCCGAAAGCATCCTGCGCAGCTGCGTACATTGCGGCTTCTGCAATGCCACCTGCCCGACCTATCAATTGCTGGGCGATGAGCTGGATGGCCCGCGCGGGCGTATCTACCTGATCAAACAGGTGCTGGAAGGCCACGAAGTCACGGAGAAAACCCAGCTGCATCTGGACCGCTGCCTGTCCTGCCGCAATTGCGAGACGACCTGCCCTTCCGGCGTCGATTACCACAACCTGCTGGACATCGGCCGGGCGGTGGTCGACGCCGCCGTGCCGCGCCCGCTTGGCCAGCGGCTGTTGCGTGAGGGCTTGCGCGCGGTGGTGCCAAACACCGGTCTGTTTAAAACGCTCACTCAGTTGGGCCATTCATTCAAGCCGCTGTTGCCCGGCGCGCTTAAAACGAAACTGCCGGACACCATCCGTCCCGCCAAGGCCCGGCCAACGGCGCAGCACGCTCGGCAGATGCTCATGCTCGAAGGCTGCGTGCAGCCGGGTTTGTCGCCGAATACCAATGCGGCCACGGCGCGAGTACTCGACCGCCTCGGCATCGGCACTGTCTCGATCGCCCAGGCCGGGTGCTGCGGCGCGGTGGATTACCACTTGAATGCCCAGGAACAGGGCTTGCAGCGCGCCCGTCGCAACATCGATGCATGGTGGCCCAGCGTGCAAGCCGGTGCGGAAGCGATCGTGCAGACAGCCAGCGGCTGCGGCGCCTTCGTCAAGGACTACGGTCACCTGCTGCGCGACGATCCGGCTTATGCGCAAAAAGCCGCCGTGATCAGCGAGCGCACCAAAGACCTGGTGGAAATTCTGCGCGCCGAACCGCTGGAACAGCTTGGCGGTTGCACCCGCCAGACACTGGCCTTTCACTGCCCGTGTACGCTGCAGCACGCACAGAAGCTTGGCGGCGCCGTCGAATCGGTACTGACTCGGCTGGGCTTCAACCTTACACCGGTGCCCGACAGTCACTTATGCTGTGGCTCGGCGGGTACTTACTCGGTCACCCAGCCCGTGTTGGCAACGCAGCTGCGCGACAACAAGATGAACGCGCTGGAAAGCGGCAACCCGGACGTCATCGCGACGGCCAACATTGGCTGCCAGACGCACCTGGCCAGCGCAAACCGCACGCCGGTGATGCACTGGATCGAACTCGTCGAGGACGCGCTGCCTCCAACCTGATTACCCCGCGCACCCGCGCCACGGAACATGACGCTGCTCACCCCTTTCAAGTCCAGGAGAACCGCATGAAAACCAAATCCGTACTGACGCAGTCCGAAGTCACCCAGATCCTTGCCGCCGCCCGCACCGAGGCTCAGAACAACGGCTGGGCGGTGTCGATTGCCGTGACCGACGACGGCGGCCACCTGCTGGGCTTCGAGCGTCTGGACGGCTGCGCGCCGATTGGCGGTTACATCGCCATCGAGAAAGCCCGCACCTCGGCGCTGGGCCGCCGCGAATCCAAAGGCTACGAAGACATGGTCAACGGCGGGCGCACCGCATTCGTAACGGCGCCGCTGCTGACTTCGCTGGAAGGCGGCGTGCCGATCATTATCGATGGCCAGACCATCGGCGCCGTGGGTGTGTCCGGCGTCAAGGCCGATCAGGATGCGCAAGTGGCCAAGGCTGGCGTTGCCGTGGTGAGCGCTCAGTAGAGCGGTTGCGAGAACCTGCTCGCGCCCGCACCTGAACGTGCCAACTTAATTCATGATGGAGACCGAGATGACCGAGTTCGTCAATTGCCACAACCTCAAGGTGGCCGCCAGCCTCAAGCGCTTTGTCGACGAGGAGGTGATCCCCGGCACAGGTTTGACCCCCGAACTGTTCTGGGCCGATTTCGATTCACTGGTCCATGACCTTGCGCCCGTCAACCGAGAGCTGCTCAAAGAGCGTGATCGCCTGCAGGCGCAGCTCGACAAGTGGCACAAATCCAACGCCGGCCCGGTGACCGACATGCCGGCGTACATCGCGTTTCTTGACAGCATCGGCTACCTGAAGGCGGTGCCCGAGCAGGTCGCGGTCTCCACCAACAAGGTGGACATCGAAGTCAGCGAACAGGCCGGTCCGCAACTCGTCGTGCCAGCGGCCAATGCCCGCTACGCACTGAACGCTGCGAATGCGCGCTGGGGGTCGTTGTACGATGCGCTATACGGCACCGACGCAATCCCTACCGCCAACGGCGCCGAGATCAAGGCCGGTTACAACCCGCTGCGTGGCGAGAAGGTCATTGCTTTCGCCCGTGCGTTTCTGGATGAAGCGGCGCCATTGGCCTCAGGCTCCCACGTCGGCGCCAAAGCGTATGCCGTCGACAGTGGCGAGCTGCTGGTAACCCTGGCCGATGGCAGCCAGTCGCGTCTGGCCCAGCCGGAAAAATACGTCGGCTATCAGGGGGAGCCGCTTAAGCCGCAGGCGATCTTGCTGAAAAACAACGGCCTGCACATCGAGATTCAGATCGACCCCGCCAGCCCCATCGGTGGCACGGACCCGGCCGGAATCAAGGACCTGCTGCTGGAAGCAGCCCTGTCGACCATTATCGACTGCGAGGACTCGGTGGCCGCGGTGGATGCCGAAGACAAGCTGGTGATCTACCGCAACTGGCTGGGCCTGATGAAAGGCGACCTGACCGAAGCACTCGTCAAGGGCGGCAAGACCATCACGCGGCGCCTGAACGCCGACCGCCAGTACACCGCAGCCGACGGCAGCGAAATGACATTGCACGGGCGCTCGCTGCTGTTCATCCGCAACGTCGGCCATCTGATGACCAACCCGGCGATTCTCTATGACGGTGACAGGGAAATTCCGGAAGGCATTCTCGACGGCGTCATCACCAGCCTGATCGCCCTGCACGACCTGCACAATCGCACCAACTCTCGTGCCGGCAGCGTCTATATCGTCAAGCCGAAGATGCACGGACCTGATGAAGTTGCGTTCGCCAACACGCTGTTCAGCCGTATTGAAGATGTGCTCAAGATCCCGCGCAACACGTTGAAGATGGGCATCATGGACGAAGAGCGGCGCACCAGCGTCAACCTCAAGGCGTGCATCGAAGCTGCTTCTTCAAGGGTGGCGTTCATCAACACCGGATTCCTCGACCGCACCGGCGACGAGATGCACAGCTCCATGGAAGCTGGCCCGATGCTGCGCAAGGGCGACATGAAAGCCACGCCGTGGATCAAGGCGTACGAGCGCAACAACGTGCTGGTCGGTCTGGCCTGCGGGCTGCGTGGTCGCGCGCAGATCGGCAAGGGCATGTGGGCGATGCCGGACCTGATGGCCGACATGCTGGAACAAAAGATTGGCCATCCCAAATCCGGGGCCACTACCGCGTGGGTCCCCTCCCCGACCGCGGCCACGCTGCATGCGCTGCACTACCACAAAGTGGACGTCAAAGCCGTGCAGCAGGAGCTGGAGCAGGTCGATCTGGACAGCATCAGCGAGGACATCCTGCTTGATCTGCTCAGCATCCCCGTCGTCGACGAGGCCAAGTGGAACGAGGATCAGATTCGCGAAGAGGTGGAGAACAACGCTCAGGGGTTGCTTGGCTACGTGGTGCGCTGGGTGGAGCAAGGCGTGGGCTGCTCGAAGGTGCCGGACATTCACAACGTAGGGCTGATGGAAGACCGCGCGACACTGCGCATTTCCAGCCAGCACATCGCCAACTGGCTGCGCCACGGGGTGGTCTCCGAGGACTACGTGAAAGACGCTTTGAAGCGCATGGCGAAGGTGGTCGACCGGCAGAATGCCGGCGATTCGGCCTACGCGCCGATGGCGGGCAACTTTGAGAAGTCGGTGGCGTTCCAGGCCGCGACTGCATTGGTGTTCAAAGGCCGCGAGCAGCCGAGCGGTTATACCGAACCGCTGCTGCACGAGTTCCGGCTGGCGTTCAAGAAAGCGCATTGATCGCCAGGCGAACGACGGTGTGCCCCATACACCGCGTTCGCCAGCAAGCCGGCTCCTACAGATTATGCGTTCGCCGCAAAACCACTGTAGGAGCGCGCTTGCCCGCGAAAAGGTTTTAAAGCCCGACACTCATCCTGCTGGCCAACCCGTCAGGTGCTTTCCCGCACCACCAATTCAAACCCCAAATCCACCTGCGCCTGCTGAACGGTGCCGTCCAGCAGACCGAGGAGCAATTGCGCGGCGCGCTGTCCGACTTGTTCACGCGGGGTGCGGATAGAGGTAAGCCGGGGGACCATGTGCGCGGAGCCCGGCAGGTCGTTGAAGCCGATCAACGACACCTGCTGCGGAATCCGGATGCCCCGCCGCAGCGCCTCCAGCGTTGCTCCCTGGGCCAGGTCGTCGTTGCAGAAAAAGACGCCGTCCACGTCCGGATGTTCCTCGATCAGTCGGCCGAACAGCTCGCTGCCCAAACCGATGGAAGAAGGCAGCGGCGAGGCCACTTGCAGCGTTTCGTCATACAGCCCCTGGTCTTCCAGCGCGCTGCGAAAGCCAACCCCGCGCTGAAGCACACGAGGGTCGAGTTGCGCCGCGACATAGGCCAGACGCCGCCGGCCTCGGCTCAATAAATGCCGCGCCGCCTCAGCCCCCGCCTGTTGCTGGGAAAATCCCACGCACGGCTCGGCACGAGACGGGTCCAGTTCCATCATGTGCACGCAGGGCACACCGCTCGCAGCCAGCAACTGCTGCGCCGCTGCACTGCGGTCAAAGCCGGTCAGCAAGATGCCGCGCGGTCGCTGGGAAAGATGACTGCGCAACAGGTTCTCTTCTTCTATGGGCGAGTAGTGATAGTTGCCGATCACCACTTCGAGCCCGCGGGGCCGCAGGACGGTTTGAATGGCCTCAAGGGTTTCGATAAACAGCTGGTTGGACAGCGACGGCACCAGCACCACAACTGACTGGCTTTGCGACGATGCCAGAGCCCGCGCAGCAGGATTGGCGACATAGCCTAGACTCAACGCAGCAGCGCGGACTTTTTCAACCAGCTCCGGCGCCACCGTGGCCACGCCGCGCAAGGCACGGGAGGCAGTAATCGGCGACACAGCGGCGAGTTTTGCGACTTCATTCAGGGTGGGACGACCAGTGGAGCGGGAACCAATTCGTGTCATGCGTTGCCAACTGATTGGAAGAAAGCGGCGGGGGTTGCGATTGTCTCGGATGGGCTCTAAGGTAGCGCTATCTCACGGAGGCCCGCAACTTTTCGATCGCTTCAACGACTGGATCGGTGCATCTCATGGATCAGCGAGATACCCATAACAATGACTACACCTGGAAACAGTCTTTCCGGACTTGCACACCATTCGGCGAAGACAGCGCTGTCTCCGGGACGAGGTTTTTATGACTACTGCTCCACAAGCTATTTCCGCCATCGTGGTAATGGGTGTTTCCGGCTGCGGCAAGAGTGCCGTCGGTGCTGCCATCGCTGAGAACAGCGGCGGCCGCCTGATCGAGGGTGATGCGTTCCATCCTCCTGCCAACATCAAAAAGATGAGCGACGGCCATCCGCTCAACGACGAAGACCGTGCCGGCTGGCTCACCCGCCTCGGCGAGGAAGTCGCCGCAGCACTGGCCAAAGGCGAAAAGCCTGTCCTGACCTGCTCCTCCCTCAAGCTCATCTACCGCGACCGTCTGCGTGCAGCCGTGCCGGGCCTGGGTTTTGTGTTTCTGGAGCTGACCCGGGAATTGGCCACCGAACGTTGCGCTCACCGCCCCGGGCATTTCATGCCGGCCAGCCTGGTCGACAGCCAGTTCGCCACCCTCGAGCCTCCGTACAACGAAGACCGCACGTTGGTCGTGGATGCCACAAAGCCGATCGAGACCATCGGTGTTGAGGCAGCCAGCTGGTGGCGCGATTCGCAACTCCAATCTGCCAGTGCTCTCACCGGCTCTTGATCACTGATCAGGCGTGAGCGACAAAGATAGCGCTGTCTCTGACGGACCTGCCCGGCTAACCGGCAGGCCCCCAACCAACGGCGCTGAGCAGTAGCTCCAAAAAAACAAAATACAACGGAGAGACACCCCCATGTTTGGTATGACTCAAGAGACGTATCTGCTGGTCGATGCGTTGGTGACGATCATCGGCCTTGTGCTGTTGATCACCAAGTTCAAAGTCCACCCTTTCATCGCCTTGACCATTGCCGCAGGTTTTCTCGGGCTGACCTCCGGGATGCCAGTGGAAAAAGTGATGAAGTCGTTCCAGGACGGCTTCGGCGGCGTGCTGGGCTTCGTCGGTATCATCCTCGGCCTGGGCACCATGCTCGGCAAGCTGATGGCCGACTCCGGCGGCGCCGACCAGATCGCCCAGACGCTGATTCGTCGCTTCGGCAAGGATCGCGTCCACTGGGCCATGATGTTTTCGGCGTTTCTGGTGGGTATCCCGCTGTTCTTCGAAATCGGCTTCGTGCTGCTGATCCCGCTGGTGTTCATCGTTGCCCGTCGCAGCGGTGTGTCCATCGTCAAGATCGGTATCCCGTTGCTGGCAGGCCTGTCTGCTGTTCACGGCCTGGTGCCGCCGCACCCGGGCCCGCTGCTGGCCATCGGCATCTTTAACGCGGACATCGGCAAGACGATTTTCTACGGCCTGATCGTAGCGTTCCCGACGGCCATCATTGCCGGCCCGATCTTCGGCAAGTGGATTGCCAAGCGCATCCCGGGCAATCCTTCGCAGGAGCTGATGGACCAGATTGCAAAGGAGTCGACCAACGAAAACCTGCCAAGCTTCGCCATCACCCTGGTGACGATCCTGCTGCCGGTGTTCCTGATGCTGCTCAAGACGTTTGCAGACATTGCCCTGCCAGCCGGTCATATTTTCCGCATCTGGATGGACTTCATCGGTCACCCGATTTCGGCCCTGCTCTTCGCCCTGCTGCTGGCTTTCTACACCTTCGGTTCGGCACGCGGCTTCAGCCGTGAGCACGTCATGAAGCTGCTGGACCAGAGCCTGGCACCGGTCGCAGCCATCGTGCTGATCGTCGGTGCTGGCGGTGGCTTCAAGCAGATGCTGGTGGACAGCGGTGTGGGCAACCTGATCGGCCACATGGCGGTTCAGGCGCAGATCTCGCCGATTTTGCTGGCGTGGCTGGTGGCTGCGGTGATCCGGGTGGCTACGGGTTCGGCAACGGTCGCGACCATCACCGGTGCGGGCATTGTCGCACCGGTGGTTGGCATGGTGCCCGGCGTCAACCGCGAACTGCTGGTACTGGCGACAGGCGCAGGTTCGCTGATTCTGTCCCACGTGAACGACGCAGGCTTCTGGCTGGTGAAGCAGTACTTCAACATGACAGTGGTTGAAACGCTGAAAACCTGGACCGTGATGGAAACCATCCTGTCGGTCGTTGGCATCATCCTGATCATGCTGTTGTCGCTCGTGGTCTGATGCGCTGATCGCAGCCTTCTGCTGCTGCGATCCTGCTCGCCGCACCCCATGCCCACCCTCGCGGTGGGCATGTCGTTTCTGACGCCGGGTGAATCCAAAACGGCCTCTTCGGCGAACCTGCTTCAACCGGCGGGCTTGCGTGAATCCTCGCAGATACAAAACCGTTCACACATCCGGTCATCAATTGGATTAAAGTTACGCCGTTTTGCCGATATCAATCGGGAAGTCTCCTACACTCCTTCCAGAAAACTCACACAAAGCAACCTAATGAAAATTTCATTGCCGCGTGGCACGAGTTCTTTGCAATAAAGCCCAAAGGAGTGTGGAATAGGCGCCGCGCGGGGTCGGCTATCGATGTGATAGCCAATTCGCACAGGAATATACCGCCAGCATCAGGCAACATTCGCATGCCGGTCGGCCCCGGGAACGACGCCAACTGTGTCAAAGCCGCGCACCTGGGGAATTAAAATCGTACCAATGGCGTCATACTGATGAACGCATTTGGATGCATCCGGCATTTACCACCACCCAAAGGCTCACGCCAGCCTCCCGGCAGAGGCGCTTCATGAGGCCATCAAGGAAAAGATTATGTTGATACTTACCCGTAAAGTCGGCGAAAGCATAAACATTGGTGACGACATCACCGTTACCATTCTGGGCGTTCAGGGCCTTCAAGTCCGTCTCGGCATCAACGCTCCGAAAGATGTTTCAGTGCACCGCGAAGAAATCTACAAGCGCATCAAGGCCGAGACTGCACCGGACCAGGATCCGCAATAAGCCGACCGGCTTATGCTTATTCGATCACTGTCAGCCACCACCCGGTGCTGACAGGTCGGCGACGGCGACTGACCAGACGCCGTTTTTTTTCGTCCGAACTTTGGATCCATAGTTGTTTGCCAGCGCTAACTAAGCCCGGCACAACACCATGATTGATCCCGGCCGAAGATGAACTTCCTGAAAGTCTGGCTAGTTGTCAGACAACAGGAGACGCCAACTAAAAACGGCCGACCTCCATAAGAGGTCGGCCGTTTTAGTTGCTGCGGCATTAAACCGGATCAGCTGGCTTCGCTTAACTGTCTGGCAATCTTGTCTTTGGCCAGCAGGCGCTTTTCCTTGAGCGTGCGCAGCTCGTCGTCGGAAGCATCGCCCTTGTCTTCGATACCGACGATCTGGGCGTCCAGCTCATCGTATTGATCGACCAGTGCGTTGAGCTTCGCGTCCCCACCCCGGCGCTTGCCGAGTTCTTCTTTGGTGACGCCCAAGTCTGCGTACAAATCGTGCTTAACCGGCATGAGTGGCTCTCCTCGACTGACTAATGTAGGAATGTTGAGGGTAGCTCAGCGCAAAGGTTCGGCGTTTTTGCCAAAGCGAACAGCGTTTTTTGCGATGCGTAATGCCGGGCAACGGGCTACGGTAGGGGTGGAGACCCTTTCATGCCATCCAAGGACCGACCATGACATTGACCCTCACCCGCTCTCTTCTTGCCAGTGCGCTGACGCTTGGCATCGCCGTCTGCGCAGTAGCGCCCGCTTGCGCGGCCGAACCGAACAAAAACGTCCAGACCAGCGCCTACCAGTACAAGGACGAAGCCCTGAAACTGCTGGAGCAGCTGGTCAATATAGATTCCGGCTCCGGTTACGAGCCGGGCCTGACGCAAGTACGCGACATTGTCGTCGAGCAGCTCAAAGCCCTCGGCGCGACCATCGAAATGTTCCCCAATACAGCACCCGATAAAAGCCAGCATGTGGTGGCTACGCTCAAGGGCACCGGCAAAGCCAAAATTCTGTTGATGGCGCACATGGACACTGTTTTCAAAGAAGGGTCGGCTGCCGCGCGTCCCTTCCATATCAAGGACGGCCGGGCATACGGCCCCGGCGTGATGGATGACAAAGGCGGTATCGTGGCCGGCATTTACGCACTGAAAATCCTCAAGAAACTCGACTTCAAGGATTACGCACAAATCTCCTTCCTCCTGGATGCCAGCGAGGAAACCGGCTCGGCTGCCGCCACTGCGCTGATTCAGAAGGTCGCCAAACAGCATGACGTGACGCTGAACCTTGAGCCGGGGCGACCCGCCGACGGCCTGGTCATCTGGCGCAAGGGCAGCGCAACCGCCGTGGTCGACGTCAAGGGCAAGGCCTCCCACGCCGGCGTTGCGCCAGAACTGGGGCGTAACGCTGCCATGGAGGTTGCGCACCAGATCCTGCAGCTGGGCAAACTCGGCGACGCCGACAAAAAGACCACCATCAACTTCACCGTGCTAGACGCAGGCGACCGCACCAACGTGATCCCGGACCACGCCACTGCCAAGGCGGACGTGCGTGCCGCCGTACCGGAAGAATTCGACCGCATCGAGAAAGACCTGGTGCGCGTTTCGGCTGACAAATTGATACCGGACACCGAAGTGACCACCCGCCTTGAGCGCGGCCTCCCGCCGATGCCGCAGACACCCGAAACCGACAAACTCGTCGACATGGCTCAGGGCATTTACGCAGAGCTGGGCCGCAAGCTGACTGTCGAGGGCAGCGGCGGCGCGGCGGACGCCAGCTTGTCGGCAGGCGTGGGCGTGCCAACGCTGGACGGCTTCGGCATTGTTGGCGGCAACATCCATACGCCCGAGGAGTACGCAGAGGTCGAGAGCGTGTCCCCGCGCATCTACCTGCTGACGCGGATGATCATGGAGCTGGCGAGCAAGACCCCGGCCAGGTAAACGCGTTACACCTCAACTGCGGGCAAAAAAAATCCCGGCCACCGTTAGGGCGCCGGGATTCAGGTACTGCAAGCAGCGTCAGGATTGCGCGCCAGCCAGTACGGGCCAGAGGAATGGCAGCCGTTCTTCGGTACGGCTGGAGACCAGCCGCGGGACAGCCATGGCCGGGTGCATCGCGGGCGTCTGCAAGCGGGTCAGGACCGAATCGATAACCACGCCGCTGGCGTCGTTATGGAACTGCCAGACGCCGTAGATACGGCCGTCGAAAGACGCTTCGCTGCCCAGTCGTGGGTCAACCCCCAGCCCCGCCCCCAGACCAAAGAGGTGCAAGCCGTGCAGCCGCTGCCCCGTGGCGTCCAGCGGACACCCGGTAGGATCGGAATCAAGCCCGCCTTTGACCTCAATCAGCCGGATAGCCTCGCCGTCGGCATGACGAAGAGTCGGCAGCAAAGGCTGGTACCCGGTGGACTGCACCACGATGTGGGCTTCGGCCAGGGCCTGACGGGCACGCTCGAATTGATCGCCTGCACCATGGCCGGTCTGCAGCAACTCCACGCGTACGCCGGTTTTGCCGATCCGTCCTTTGGACAGCGCTTCACGGCCAACGTCCAGTGCTCGATAACGCAGGCCTCCCGAGCGATTGACGCGACCTGAAACGGGACACACGTCCTTGGCTTCATCAAATGCATAGCCGGCGTCGAGCGCGGCCTGAGCGGTCTCGTAGAACAGGCGAATGGGCGAGCGATGGACAAGCGTGACCTCTTCCAGCCCGGCGAACTCCAGCGCGTCCGCAAGATTCTCAAGCACCGAGAACGCGCTGTGCGACCCGCCGACCACACAAACCTTGCCCTTGGCAGCCAGTGCCTTGGCGAACAGATGACGCAGTTGCACTGCATTCATCCTCAACAGGGCATCGGCGCTCTGGATCTGCGCCGAGGGGGGCACTGCCAGGCCCTGATCCGCCAGGCTGTCGAGCAAGTGTTGCGGGTTTTGCCAGCCGCCCAGGTTGAGGACTACTGCACGGCTGCGTATGCGTCGCGTGCGGCCCTCGGATTCGACCCACACCTGATAATCGTCGCCATCGCGAACGATCTCGGTAATGGTCGTGGCGGTCCATAACTGCACGCCATAGCGTTCGACGATAAAATCGAGCACCAGCTTTGAGGCTTCGGCCAGCAGTTCGGCGACATCGGCCAGCTGAGGTGCGCTCTGCGCCTGATGGCGGATGCGCCAATAGGCTGGTGATTGTTCCAGGGGTTCGAACACGTCGCGCAGGGCAGGATCGCGCAGACAATCCAGGAACACATCGCCGACCGAGTTGGCCGTGATGCGGTAATCACCCAAACGACCCGTGCCCGGCGTGGGACTTGCGTCGACGATGATTAAGCCTTCCTTGGCGAGTTCTGGCATGGCGCCACTTTTCAGTGCATTGAAAAGCAGTCCCATTCCCGCAGGTCCTGCACCTCCCACTACGCAACCGCAAACGGTTTCCAGATGATCTCCTTGCATAACTGTTACTCCACGCTGGGTCGTTACCGTATCGCCGCTGTCGTTATAAACGCCCACGATGAGGTGCGCGGTTTACTGGCGTTTGGCTGACGCGATGTTTTGACGTTCAAGTTAAATCAACTAAGTGCCGTAATGGCGTGCTGCCTGGCAGGCATGACTACCGCAGTGACGACTGTGCCGTCACACGTATCTAAGGATCGAAATCAGCGCATAACCGCTCATGACGGCCAGGGCTCTGGCTTGGGGTTTCCAGCGACACAACGGTCGCAGACAGGACCCAAATGCCCGACAGATGAGACAAACGCCGCGGCCTCTGTGTCGAGACGCTACCGTCAACTCGCTCCGCGCCTGCACTCATGGCCCGCTGGCACGAAAGCTCAGCGCTTGATGGGGGCGGCCGTTTTTAGAAGTTGAAAACGTGAAGCGATAGTTACAAAGAACCCATGGAGTGTCAATTTTTTGAGAAAGAATGAAAAACTGACCTCTATGCTCATAAGCCGTTGATTTAAAATGCATATTTATTATTGACGCCATTTTAACCACGCTCTATCGGCGTGTCATTTGTTTATAAAATAGGTTTAACCTTCTGTTGGGTAGTTGGAGCCAGTCCATTTCTTAATTTAACGATGTGATTGTCGCGCACTAACTCGCTTTCCGATCCGCACTTTTAACATCATCTAGTTTTTCAACTTCCTCGAACCATTATTGGCGCCAAAATTCAACTAACAGGTTTGCAGGAAAGGCGGCTCTTTAATCGCGACTTTCGTGCATCGATCCGATGGGCGGCGGCAGATGCCGATAGATGATGAGAACTATTTAGACCGTGAGTGCCTCCATTGTCATGACCCGCCACTGTGACAGGGATAGAGAGGTGACTACCCGTGAACACTGACAATGACAACCCTTTCAGCATCGCTGAAATTGACTATTCGCGTGACACGCTGTTTGGGCCCATTCCGATGCAGGCAACGTGCAGGGTGCAACTGGCCAGCGTGGAGCATGGCGGCCATCGTCTGCGCGAGCTGACCATCTTTGGTGACGTGCCGGAGTACCTGCCCAAATCAACCGTGATTCGGGTTGCAATGGAAGGACGTATAGAGGCAGGTCCTGTGCGTGAGCACTATGTCGTTCGTGACAATGGCGAGCAGCACTTCAAGGTGGTGTTTGAAAACGAACACCACCAGGTGCACTGATCAGGATCAGAGCTATTGCGCAGTGCCGTGCACATGTACGGCCTGAGCAACGCCGAGTGGGGCCGCAGGCGGACTGCGCAATGGACTGGGCGGGGGCACTTGAAAAGGCGACGCTGCCAGCGCGGAATGCGCCGGGGAATTCTGCTCATCGACAGCAGAGGGCTGAGCGACCGGATTGCCAGCGCCATAACGCAGGCCGTCCACCTGAGGCTTGACCTCAAGGACCGGCTCGGGAGGCAGCAGCTGCTCACGCTCCAGCGACGTCATAGGCGGCTGAAAATTGGCATTGCGCGTCTCAAGCCGCTGCAACATCGTGCTGATGGTCGTCCCGCCTATCACCGCAATACACACCAGCCCGCCAATTCCAAGAACGACCTTGCGGCGCCGGTCGGACGGCTTCAACGGCAACTCATCCGCAAGCACAGGCTCGTCCGGGCGGGCCTGTTCCAGCCCCGTCCGGGATAACTCATCAACGTTGGGTTGCGTATGCGGCATGCAGATCCTCAATGTCCCGCCTGGCCTGATCGCGGCCTGAGCACATCAACATAAAGTGGAACGGCGATTATTGCTAGAGCCCCTCTCTGCCGTTCTGCGCCGCAAACCGTCAATGTCGGGTCTTCTCGAGTTCAGCTTGCAGCTCCCGGATTAGTACGCAGAGCGCGTGGCTGTTGTCGAGCGTGTCCAGAGCGATATTGGACGCCACCAGCTCGACGCGTTCGGTGGCGGGGTCTATGACCTCCATCGTCATGACATCCTCCATGACGGTGCAATTGCAGCGCAGCGGAAGAAATGCACTTTCTATAATTCCGCGCAGCTCCAGGTTGGAAAGTGTGCAGGCAATCATCTTCAATCCTCCACAGGCAGGACTGTTATGACGCGCTCAGCCACTCGCCTGACTTCAATAAACCCAGTGCCGTGTCAACGGCCTTTTGCCGCCCTGCCGCCATCCGGCTGGGCAGCCTATATCAGGTTATACGCCGCGCCCCAAAGTGGCGCAAACGCCCAGGGGCGCCGCTCTAATGCAGAGCGATAAAGGGCAGCCGGTTGCTTGAGACAGGACGTGACAGAGGAGTGCGCATTAATCGTTTCAGGCCGAGGAAATCGGATCCGAAAACGCGAAATTGCCAGATGGGCTGAGATAGCGTAAGCGCAGCGCCACTCGTCGGAGGGCGCTGCGCGCCGACGAGTGACATCGGATTATCAGCTGCGCGGAAGTTTCAAGTGGATCAGCGCGACACGAGCGCCTTTTTTGTCCTGACGCTCTTCGATGGCGAATGGCTTGAAACCCAGCTTGGGATAAAAGAGCAGGCCGGGGACATTGTGATTGAAGCAGGAGGCCGTCAGTTCTGCGGCTTCGTGCTTGCCGAATGCAAGCTCCATCATGCAGCCGATCATGTACCGCCCTACCCCTTTGGAGCGAAAACGCGGATCGATGATCACATTGCCCATCGAACAGCGGCCGCGGAAGTCATACCGGGAGAAGTTGGCGAACCCGACCACTTGCCCGTCCAGTTCGATCACGGTGTTATCGGAACGCTGCTCAATGGACTCGTTGAGCTGCTCTGGGGTCAGCGGATAGACCGCTTTGGGAAACATATAGAAGAGCTCATCAATGCTCTGTGGCATTTCGCATATGAAAGGAACGTCTTTTTCTTCCAGGGGGCGATGAAGAAACATGCGGGTTAACCTCTCGAAGAAAGTGGAGCCGTGAGCGGACTATAGCTGCAGACGCCGTGCGTCGACGTCATAAGACACCATCCCGAACAGAATGTGCCTGAATGTTACAAGTTTGCCGAGCCGCTGTTAACCAGGCCTCGCAACCCTTTGACGCGTCAGCGATTCCGCTGACCGGGCAGAACGCCCATGCCTTAGAGCTACGTCATGCATTTTGCATGACCAAAGCGCAGCGTAAAATCGCATAAGTCTATGATTTAAAACGATTTTATCCCCGATTCCAGAACTGGCACAAGCGGTGCACCGTTTTGGGGAGAAGCACAAAATCACTCGCACGGAGCAGCACCATGAACGTCACACCTGATTCCTATCCTGCCGCTGTTGAGGAAACCACCTCGGTCTCGGGCGTGTCCTGGGGCGCCATCTTCGCAGGCGCCGCGGGCGCTGCTGCGTTGTCTCTGATTTTGGTGCTGCTGGGGTCCGGTCTCGGATTCTCGGCCATGTCGCCTTGGGCGAATGAAGGCGCCAGTGCCAAGACCATTGGCATCTCAACCGTTGTCTGGCTGGCGCTGACGCAGATCGTTGCGTCGGGCCTTGGTGGATACCTAGCCGGGCGTCTGCGTGTCAAGTGGTCCAACATGCATGGCGATGAAGTCTACTTCCGTGATACCGCGCATGGCTTCCTGTCGTGGGCAGTCGCCACGCTCGTGGCTGCGGTGCTGATCGTAGGCTCGGTCAGCGGCATCGTTGGCAGCGGCGTTAAAGCCGGCGCCACCGCAGCAGCGGGCGTCGCAGGCACAGCGGCTACAGCCGCAGGCTCTGCTGCCGGCAATACCAGTAGCGACCAGTACGGTTATTTTGTTGATTCACTGTTCCGCGACGACCGCCCTGCTGCCGTCAGCGACGATGCTGCACGTGGCGTGGTGGTGCGTATCTTCACCAAAACCATGTCCAATGACGGTCAGCTGGCCCCGGAAGACCGCACCTACCTTGCACAACTGGTCGCTCAACGTACCAACATGAGCCAGGCCGATGCACAGGCCCGCGTTGATCAGGTTTACGGCCAAGCCAAGCAAGCTATAGCAGACGCCAAGCTGAAAGCCCAACAAGCCGCTGACGCTGCTGCGAAAGTTGCTGCAATGAGCGCGCTGTGGACCTTCGTTGCCCTGCTGTGTGGTGCTTTCATAGCCAGCCTCGCCGCTATCTGGGGTGGCCGTCGCCGTGATGCGGTGACTTATGTCGACACCCGCACCTATACCAATACTTCCAGCATCCGCTGATTAAGGAGAGTCATCATGCGTTCATTACTTCTTTGGTTCCTCGGCATCCCAATCCCGATCATTATTTTGATTGCACTGTTTGTGCATTGATATAGTGGTCTAGAAACCGCGCTGGTCTCCATGAGAGACGGCGCGGTTTTTTTTGGCTTGGGGTTTATAGATGTTGGCGGCGAGAACAGATATTAGGTGTGCTCGGTTTTTCTTGTGCTTTGGGCAGGATTACCAACTGCCATAGGGAATACCGTGTTGGTCGATGTAGGCTTTGTTCTCAGGCTCAAGTGGTATGTACTTGCCTTTGCTGGCTCCGCGGTAAGGACCACGCGGCTCTACTTCGGCCTGAAAACGACCGATTTCGGTGAAACCCAGGCAGGAGCCGCCGACCCAGATTTTTACAATTCCTCCGGGTGCCATGCCAAGCGAGATTGTTTCCCGATAGTCGATCTTCCATTGCTGATTCCACTGGCATAGAACCCGTTCGGGCCTAACCATCTCATCGCGTACCCACTGCGGAATTTGAATTTTGAGCTTATAAGCCTGCGGCTCGACCAAAGACTGCCAGCGCAGGAAGATCTGGTCAGGGAGATCGACGTTATTGATAGGTTTCCCTCCTGAACCCCCCCGGTGCCAGCCCTCGGTTTTTCCGGTATAGCTGGCAACACCACCATGTACCCGATAGAAAGCAAGTCCGCGCTTGTCCAGCACATCGACGGTCTCCACCCACACCTCCATATGTTTGGGTGCAGCGAAGCCCACATACCAAGCCGGGTACGGCAGATTAGGCGTCGGCGGCAATCTCGGCCCATTCGCACACGCACTTAAGCTGCACAACAAAACTACCGCACAGGCCAGGCGCCTCATTCTCGATACACAGTCGGCTTCAGGTTGCTTATGCGGGCGCCGTGGGCTTGGCGGCACCACACGACTATTGAACCGAAAGTCCTTGTGAGCGCCCATGGCAGGATTACCAGCTTCCATAGGGAATACCG